>PBWW01000076.1 GCA_002728275.1 Candidatus Heimdallarchaeota archaeon | reverse complement strand
TTTTCCAGGTGAAAAAGTAGTTGGTACTGGTGAACCATTATCTGTAATGTTGGGACCAGGACTAATGAAACAAATTTATGATGGAATTCAAAGACCACTACCAAATATAAAAGAGGCATCCGGATCATTTATTGGAAGAGGAATTGAAACACCTGCTTTAGATTTAGAAGCGAAATGGGATTTCAATGTTGTAGCTAAAGAAGGAGATTTTGTTTCTGGTGGAGATGTTATTGCTGAAGTACAAGAGACCGAAGCTTTTCTTCATAAAATTATGGTGCCACCACTAGTAAGTGGTACAATCAAAAAGATAACTAAATCTGGTAATTATACCATTGATGAAGTTTTGGCGGTATTGGAAGGTGAAAATGGCGAGACATATGAAGTTAAAGGGCATCAAATTTGGCCTGTAAGGCAGCCCAGACCATTTAAGAAAAGATTAGCATCGGATGAGATTTTAATTACAGGACAAAGAATTTTTGATACATTCTTTCCTATTGCAAAAGGTGGTGTTGCTGCAGTACCAGGACCATTTGGAACTGGTAAAACTGTTACTCAACACTCATTAGCTAAGTTTTCTGATGCCGATGTAGTAGTATATGTTGGATGTGGTGAAAGAGGTAATGAAATGACTCAAGTACTCGAGGAGTTTCCACATCTTTCTGATCCTAAAACTGGATTACCATTAATGGAAAGAACAACAATGATTGCAAATACATCAAATATGCCTGTTGCTGCAAGAGAGGCTTCAGTTTATACTGGAGTGACTATGGCAGAATATTTGAGAGATCAAGGTTATTCAGTAGCAATGATGGCTGACTCTACTTCAAGATGGGCAGAAGCAATGCGTGAAATTTCAGGTAGATTAGAAGAAATGCCTGGTGAAGGTGGTTATCCTGCATATTTAGGAAGTAAAATCGCAGCATATTATGAGAGAGGGGGTAAAGTAGAATGTGTTACAAGTGGAGAAAGAATTGGGTCTGTTTCAATTATTGGAGCGGTATCACCACCAGGTGGAGATTTTTCTGAGCCCGTAACTCAAAACACACTTAGAATTGTAAAGGCATTCTGGGCTTTGACTAAAAAATTAGCTGAACAAAGACATTTTCCAGCAATTTCATATTTAGAGTCATACACTCTATATTGGGATGTTTTAGAACCAGTATTCAAAAAAGAATTTTCTGAAGACTTCCCTGTATTGAGAAATAGAGCATTTAGATTATTGCAAGAGGATAATGATTTACAAGAAATTGTACAGTTGGTAGGACCTGACGCATTACCTCCAGCAGAGAGAATTACACTTGAAGCAGCTAGAGTTCTCAAAGAAGATTATCTTCAACAAAATGCATTTCATGATATTGATGCTTTTTGTTCTCCTAGAAAACAAACAACTATGTTGAGAAATATTTTTGATTTGTATGATAAGATGAAAGAATTACATGATGCGGGCGTAGAATTAAAAGAAATCACTGATTTAGATATTTTTGATAGAATTGCACGTATGAAATATGAGGAGTCAGAGGATGAATTAGATAATTTGAATTCTGAAATTAATAAAATTTCATCAACCGATTTTGAAATAATAGCCGTATAATAATAATTATAACATATTCGATAATCAAAGATTTATGGATAAAAAAGCCGTATTCAATTTAATGTTTGATGCTGGATTAAACTATGAAAAGTATTTTGAAAAAAGTACTATGAATGTTGAAAGAATGAAAGTATCATATCAGGAAAGTGAGAAATATCTGAATGATATGAGTCAAGAAAGTTTAAAAGAATTAGATCAACCCTTGAAGATACTATGCATATCAGAGGATTGGTGTGGTGATTGTGGTAATGGAGTACCTGCATTTGGAAAGCTTACGGAATATATGGAAAATTGGGAGTTGAGAATGGTGGCTCGTGATGGTTTTGAAGAGTATGTTGAAAAATATTATACTACTGCAGGAAGGAAAAAAATACCTGTTCTGATAATTGCGGATGAGGATGGGGATGAAATTTATAGATGGATTGAGAGACCTGCTAAATCTTATGAGGTAATAACTAAAATTAAAGAAAAAATGTTACCTAAGGAAGAATATATTACAGAATATAGAAGTCATCCAGATTTACAAGTGGGTTCTATTGTTAAAAATACTCTTGATGAAGTTATCGCATTGATAAGAAAGGCAGTGTTATTAAACTCAATTTTACCAAAGAAATCTTAATTATTTAGTGGGATCTAATAATACTTTACCGATATTTTTTCTGTTATCGATGAAATCATGGGCAATCCCAACCTCAGTCATAGGGAAAATATGATCATCTCTAATGGTTGGTCTTAGATTATGTTCTTCAATTACTTTCAACATTTCTAACCAACTGGGACGTAGTTTTTCTGGTTGAGATAATAAATAACCTAAATGTACACCCATGAAACCTCTTGATCTTCTTAGAACCTTACCTATGGAAGTTTTTGGAAGAGCCTTCCAAGCTTTATACATGCTAAATGGGTTTCTTTTATTTGCCTTTATTGATGAAACACCTACAAGTACTACTCTACCCATTGGTGCCAATATTTCAAACCCTCGAGTATAAACATCACCACCTACTGTTTCAATAATGCAATCAGGTCGGATATTATTGTTTAATAATTCAGTATCAAAATTGGTGTATTTTAAGGGGGTAGCACCTAAATCTTCGATTGTTTTGAATTTTGACTCTGATGAAGTAGTGCCATATATTTTCATATTATGGGCTTTTGCTAATTGTATTGTAGCAGTTCCTACACCACCTGCAGCAGAGTGAACTAATAGAGTTTCGTTTTCTCTTACTCTAGCCATTTCATGGAGAGCAATCCAGGAAGTAAAGAAGGTTACACCAAATGCAGCGCATTCTTTCCAATTAAATTGTTCTGGGGCAGGGAGTGCAAGCGATTGATCAATATTGATATATTCTGCATATCCGCCGGACTGGCCACCATATATTACGCGGTCGCCTATTTCTAAGTCAGTTACATTAGAGCCTTTGTTAATAACTTCTCCCGCAGCTTCTAAACCCATAATATATGGTCTTTTGGGAGACCAAGAATACAAACCTTTTCTTGATAGTATATCAGCATAATTAACTCCAGAATATTTGACTTTGAGTTGTATTTGGTTTTCTGTTGGATTTGAAATATCTGTTTCTGTTACAGATAATATTTTTGAATTTCCTGATTTAGATAATATTACTGCTTTCATACTTTTGGATTAATCGGGGGTTTAGGAATATTTGTTTTATTTTGTGAGTATGATGATATATTTTACTCTAATATTATCATCTACCGATACAATTTTTATTTGAAAAATGAGATAATATTTGGATGGAGGTATTTAATTCTCAAATCAAAGAGATGTTAGTGAGGCAAAAATCAATAGCAATGTGGTCTTTCTTTCTATTTATTTTTTTGTTTTTGCATATGTTGATGGATCCTCTATTACATTGGGAGTAGTGAAAAATGGAAGCTAAGGATGTTTTAGATGACAAATTAGAGGCATTAAAATTTACAACTAATGAGAATTTAATTTCTCTTAGTGTGATTATAATTACATTATTTTTTCATTTAGTATTCACAATGGCATTTCATATAGTTAGAGGGTAGTTATGAGAAATTATATCGGTTATTTATTACCATTTTTTATGGTGTTAAATATTAAAGCTTCTGGAAATCATGGGTCTGAAGGATGGTTAGGATTGAATGTTTTTATGGGAATAATATTGTTTGTGACTATTTTTGTTTATTCTGGACTATATTTCTTGCGAAATTATTTAAAAATTCAAGAAGCTAAGTTGTGGAAGAGTCTAACAATTACTGCAATGATCACCATAATTGTCAATAGTGTTTTGTTTGGCTATGTATACAGGGATGTGATATTTTAATGAGTGATGAAGATATAACATTTTCAATTGAAGAAAAAGAGCAAATGGAAAAAGATTTGACAAAAATATCAGATTATCAAAGATTATCTTCTATTTTAGTTTGGATTGGATTAACTATGGTTGTATTACATATTGCAGCAGATATTTTCTTTCATGTTATTAATTAAATTCCAATTTGCCCAAGATCGACATTTATAGTTTGCCCTTGTATAACTTTAGTGGTTAATAGTAATATTACAGTATCCATTAATTCTTCGGTTTCCAATACTTTACCGAGGGGGTTTTTAGAGCCTAATTGTTTCATTACTTCATCGACTGTAATACCTTTTTTCTCTGCTTTAATTTCTATTTCATCGATGTGTCTTTGTGTTAAAACATATGATGGGGCAATAGTATTTGTTAATATATTATATTGAGAACCCTCAAGAGCAAAAGATAAAGTCATATTATGTACTGCGGCTTTTGCAACTCCATATGCCAATTTTCCTTTTGATGGTTCAATACCTGTGGTTGAACCGAAGAATACTATATTGCCACCTCCAGTTTCTTTCATCCATTTTGCAGCTTCTCTTCCTGCAAGTAGAGTACTATTGGTGTTTACAGATATGACTTCATTGAATGAGTCTAAATCAATATCTAAGAAAGATTTAGTGATTAGAGAACCACCCACTAAATGTACAAGGCCATCTATTTTGTCGACCAACGTTTTTGCTTGTTTAAATGCGTCAACCATGCTTTTTTCATTTGTGTAATCACATTCAATTAAATGTAAATTAGGAGAAGTTAATGTTTTGAGGAACTTTATAGAGCTATCTCTTCCCATCCCAATAACTCCATATCCATTATCAAGTAAATAGTTTGTTAAAATTTGTCCAACCCCACCACCTGGTGCTGTTACGATGATCCATTTGATATTTGACATATTTAGTTTCAAGATATGTTTTTCATTAATGGATTTGAATGCATTGAAGTTTATCTGATTAGTTGGAACTAATTTTTTATTCTTGAGATGATTATTGAAAAAGTAGAAAAAAATACAAATTTATCAAGGGGTGAACATTACAACAGTAAACTAAAAAACTAATAAGATTTGATATGATTTGCTTAGCAGATTTTTTATCTATTTTTGATAAAATTTGTGAGAAGATAAAATGGGCTAGTAGCTCAGCCTGGTTAGAGCGCTCGGCTGATATGATTCAGTCGAAAGACAAATCCTAGATACCGGGAAGTCGGCGGTTCAAATCCGCCCTGGCCCACTATTTTTACCAATCTACTGGAAATCTTAAAATTGCAGCTAATCCACCAAATGTTTTCATTAAGGTTTGACCGTCTTCGTGGCCGACACCTATAATTTCTATTTCTGCACCAGTATCTTTTGCAAGAGTCATAAATTCGTCAATTAAGTGTTCTTTGCTGATTATTGATAGGGTTTCTTCTTTAGAACATTTTGGACATGGTGTTTTACTGATTTTATCTTGTAAAACAACGACATCTTCAGGTTTTGACGCTTCTAAAAATTCTTTATTGCATGAACTGCATTGAATTTTAACATGAAGTTTCTCAATAGCTTCTGAAAAAAGTAATGTGTCAATCGCAGATAATGAAAAGGCCTTTTTTATCGGTGCCTCTCCATAAATTGCTTTCCCTGAGTCCATTCCAAGCTCTTCTAACCATTTATTGTAGAGTTTT
>PBWW01000075.1 GCA_002728275.1 Candidatus Heimdallarchaeota archaeon | reverse complement strand
TTATTTTTTTTGAAATGATCATCTAAATTTTCCAAATTGAATTTCATAATATTTTCAACAGGTCTAATTTTCAAACAATGCATAAAATAATTTTCATCACTTTCAAGTGCGATTATTCTTCTCATTATATCAATTAAATCTTCATTTTTATCAATTTTAACGGTAATTAATCCAGAAATACGAGTGTTTTTAACTGAAACTTTACTTTCATCAATTTTTAATTTTTCACATAAAGTATATTGAATTTCGGATGATGCCGAATTTTCATAATTTCTTTTAGTTGAAACTAATAACCCTCTGTGTAATGGCATAGAAACAATATCTAATTATATCTATCAATCTTAAACCTCATTATTATAATAAAAATATTAAACAAACAAATATATCTATATATCACATATTAAAAAGATCAACAAAGATAATGCATTATGATAGATGGAGTAGATCGTTCAGGATATAGTGATATAATGCAAGGCTTTGAAAATAAATTGGGAGAATTAATTGTAGAAGAGGCTCAAAAATGGTCAGATCAAAGTGGCTTAAAAAAAATAGAAGTTTATATGGTATTAGAAAACATATTAGCAATTATGAAAGATCAAATTAGAAATGAAAGAAACCAAAATAAATCATAGGTATTTATTGGTTAATTATGATGTGATTATATGGTAAGAGGACCTATTTCCCTTTTATCTGCTCATAATGAATGGCAAGATCTTTTTAATAAAATCAAATACGACTTAGAAAGCATTTTAGGTAATATATTGTTAAAAATTGATCATATTGGGTCAACGTCAGTTAAAGGATTAATTGCAAAACCAACCATAGATATTATTGCAATGATTAATGATTTAGATAATCCAAAACTAATTACTAAATTAAATTCCATTGATTTTGATTATATTACAAAGTATGAAGACAAAATGCCATTTAGGAGATATTTTGTAAAAAGAAATTTCGGATCCCACATAGCACACCTTCATATATTTCCTATTGATCATCAAATATACAAACAACATTTGATTTTTAAAGATATATTATCAAATTCCGAAGAAATTAGATCCGCATATTCTAAATTAAAATTAAAATTAGTTGAAAAAGATAGATGGGATCGTATAGCATATCAAAATGGAAAAAATTCTTTTATAACCAAAATCATAGATCAATATTCTGATTAAACTCTAATAGATTTATTCCATATGGTTTGGAAATCCAGTTAATTGAATTATTAATCGAGGATACCCTTGAGTTCGTCGAATTATAATGATCATAATAATTTAACCTATTATTATTAAAAAGATCATGTTTAAAATTAAATTCGATTGCAGAATTAATTACTTTATCTGAATTATTAATTATTATCACATATACTTGATTGTCATAAATCCAACTCCAGGAAAATATATTTACTTCATCATCATTATTTGAAATCACAACATCATTAATTATCCATATACCATCCCTAATCATTTTATGAAACATAAACAATTTTTCATATGCAAATCTAATTTTATCAATAGCAATCTCCTTTGATTTTCTTTTTAATTGGACAGGTACTCTTATTTTATTCCCTTCAATTTGTCCTTGATGAATTAAAATTAATCCAGGCATGGTCATAATAATCGCCATAGCGCTAATATTTTCAAGATCAGTCATCCTACTTGACAGTCTATCTTCATCATGATTTTCCAAAAATCTGCACATTTTATCTATGTGATTTTTCGTATTCATTATTCTTTCAAATATCTCATTATTATTCTTTGAAATCAAATTATCATATAGTTTTTTTTCATATGCATAATCAAAGCCCTTACTTAATAAATCAACTTCTAAATCCCAATAAACCTCCGCTAAAAATACAAAATTTGGATTTTGATTTTTAACTTCTCGAATTGCAATATTCCAAAATTCATCTTTTAATGCATTCAATTTATCTATATTTAGCCACCCCCACGTGGCATCAAAAACCTCATTATTTAGAAGCATACTCATATCACATCTTACACCATCTGATATACTTGATATATATTTTAAAACTTTAATTAAATAATTTCTTAAATTCTCATTAAATATATTTACTTGATATGTATCATCCCAGGGAGGAAAATATGGATCTTTTCCATGAGCAATCCATCTTACTCCCTTTTCAGTATCTACTTTATTAAATAAATTAATTATTTCAAATCCAGGTTTTTTCTCTAAATTAATAAAATAATCAGGTTCATCCAATGGCAATCTACTCTCTATACCAAAGTGGTTAGGTACAAAGTCAACCATAACCTTAACCCCTTTTTTATTTAATCTCTCTCGTAAATTTCTAAAATCACTTAGATCCCCAATTATTGAATTTATCTTATAATTTTTTATGGAATAGGGTGACCCTATGATATCTTGAATTTGCCAATCATCTAATGCCCCCTCAACCTCATTTATTAATCCTGGATGTTCCTCTATAAACTTTTCATCAATTTTACTATGATCCCAAATCCCCATAAACCAAATCCAATCAAAATATTTTGAAATTTCATCTAATTCAATTTCTGGGATATTCCCTAAATTAATAGAGCTTCCATATTTTTCTCTTAACTCAAATATCCATACCCTAGTATTTATCTCATAAAGCAATACCATTTTACTATAAATTTTCCAAACACTACTTCTTTTAATGGGATTTGTTTTTCTTTCAAAAATTACATAATTTAATGTATCATAGTAACATCTGTCTTTAATTTTAGCGCCTTTTTAAATTTGAAAAAACAATTAATTATTTAAATAGTGTAACCTACGTATATTATATGGCATTACAAGAGGAAACACCTAAATTCAAGAACAAATCTTCAGATAAAAATGCAGTAGATATTTTAGGAGTACAAGATTTTGATGCAGTAGAATTTTATGTCGGTAATGCATATCAATCCGCTTATTATTATCAAAGAGCATTAGGCTTTAAACCTGTAGCATGGTCATCTCTTAAAACAGGAAACCGTAAATATGCGAGTTATGTAATGCAACAAGGAAATGCAAAAATAGTTCTAACTTCCTCATATGAACCATCATCAGAAATTAGTTCACATCAATTAGTTCATGGAGATGGTGCAAAGTCAATCGGATTAAGAGTAAAGGATGCTCAAATTGCTCATGATAAAGCAATTGAAAGAGGTGCTAAATCTGTACTTGAGCCCATAACTATGAAAGATGACTATGGAGAAATAAGATTATCCGCAATAGAAACATATGGTGATACAATTCACAAATTTATAGAAAGGGATGGATATGATGGTCATTATTTACCCGGATATCAACCATTCCAACCAATTCTTGAAACAGAGGAACGAGGGGTAGTGCGAATAGATCATATTGTGGGAAATGTAAATTGGAACCAAATGGATCCAACAGTTCAATTTTATCACGAGGTTTTTGGTTTCGGGACATTCTTAGAGTTTTCACCTGATGATATCAACACTCAATACTCTGCATTATCATCAAAAGTAGTCAGAAATTATAACGATAGAGTAAAAATGCCAATCAATGAACCTGCATTTGGTTTGAAAACATCGCAAATAGAAGAATACATCAACTATTATCATGCCGCAGGTGTACAACATATTGCTTTATCAACAAATAATATCATAGAGACAGTAAAAAATATGAAATCCAATGGTGTTGAATTCATAGAAGTACCTCAAACATATTATGATGACTTAAAACAAAGAGTAGGAGATATAAAAGAGGATTTCAATGAGCTAGCAAAACATGGTATTTTAGTTGATAGAGATGAAAGAGGTTATCTTTTACAATTATTCACTAAACCTATACAAGATCGTCCTACATTCTTTTTCGAAGTAATTCAAAGAAGAGGAGCACAAGGATTTGGTAAAGGTAATTTTAAAGCATTATTCGAAGCTATAGAAAGAGAACAATCCGAAAGAGGAAATTTATAAATAAAATATCACTTAAAATAACAATAATTAAATTATCCTTCAAATTATTTGAAAAAAATTAAGACTATTTATATTTAATCCGAACATTAATGATATGGTAAATTATGACAGAAAGTAAAATTATACCTATTGAAGAGTCATCAATTACATTTCCATATTTACGGAAATTTAATTTAATTATGGGAGTGCTCCATGCAGTACAAGCCATAATTATGACAATACTTGGATTTACAGCCTTCCCTGATTTTTCCCGACCCTTAACAACATTTTACCTAGAAGGAGTAGGGCCTGGACAAGGTTTGGATGGATCTTTTTTTAGCCCTGAAACAGCAGTCGCATATACCTTCTCAGCAGTTGGTGTATGGGTCGCAGGATTTTTAGGAATGTCGGCAGTCGCTCATTTATTAATAGCAGGTCCATTCTATGATTACTATGTAAATGGACTAAAAAATTATATCAATAAAATTAGATGGATCGAATATGCAATATCCAGTTCATTCATGATAGTGTTTATTTCATTATTATTTGGAATTTGGGGAATTTGGGAATTATTTTTAATTTTCATGATCAATGCATCTATGAATTTCTTTGGTTACTCACAAGAATTGGTAAATGATAAAACAAGAATGGAATCAGGAAATATTTCATGGGCCTCATATTTATTTGGATGGTGGGCAGGTATTGCTCCTTGGGTCGTATCTTTTGCATATTTTCTTCAAGCAGCAGGCCAAGATCCTGGACCACCAGATTTTGTTTATTGGATTTTAATCACCCAATTATTACTATTCCAATCATTTGCATTCAATATGCTATTACAATATCTAAGAATTGGACCTTGGAGGGATTATCTTTTCGGAGAACGTATGTATCAAATTTTATCATTGGTTGCAAAAACAATTCTCGCATGGTTAGTTTTCGGTGGACTTTTCCAACCCGAATAATCTCATTAAAATATACATAATAATCGTAATCTAAATTTATAATTTAACATATTTTTCTAATAATATATATTTTAAAAATTATTTCAATTAACCAATCATCTAACCTAATAACCATTGTTTTATATAGGTTATTTTCTATATAAAAGATAATCATATTAAAGGGGTATCCACAATTTATGAATGCAATCGAAGTCACAAACTTAACAAAATATTACGGTTCCTTTAAAGCATTAGATCAAATCAACATTAGCATAAAAGAAGGAGAAATTCATGGTTTTTTGGGTCCAAACGGAGCCGGTAAAACTTCAACAATTCGTATCTTAGTCGGATTAATGGGTGCAAGCAACGGTTCTGCAACTATATTTAATCAAAAATCAGGTGACAAAAATACTAAAAAATTGGTTGGTTATCTCCCAAGTGATTTTGGACTACCTAAACAATATACTATAGGTCAATATTTAGATTTGATTGAAAAAGTCAGAGGAAAAGGCCAATATAGAGAAGAGCTAGTAACACGATTTAAGGTAGATGAAAATAAAAAACTAAATCAATTATCAAAGGGTAATAGACAAAAAGTATCCATTGTTCAAGCATTAATGCATGAACCAAAAATAGTGATTGCAGATGAACCAACTTCAGGATTGGATCCACTTCTTCAAAACGAACTAAATAATTATTTTCAAGAATATGTTGATAGGGGTGGTACGGTATTTGTTTCTTCTCATATCTTGGCTGATGTTCAAGGTATTTGTAATAATATCACCGTTATAAAAGAAGGAAAAATTGTTTCATCTGGTTCTATAGATGATTTACTCAAAACGATGCCTCGAAAAATTTTATTATCATTATCAAAAGATGCAGATCCAAATATAATTTCTCAAGAATTATCAACAAAATCAATATCTAAAGAATTGGACAAATTTGTGATATATGTAGAAGGTAACATCAAAGAAGCAGTATCAAAAATTATTCAAAATGAAAAAATAATTGATTTCTCAATTCCTCAGCCATCACTTGAGGCATATTTCAAAGACATATATAGTGATGAAAATTAATGGGAGAGAATAAAAAATGTCCTTCAACTCTTTACTTATATATGAAATTAGGTCAAACTCAAAATACATATTAACTTGGTGTCTCAGTATATGGGCATATATTTTACTCGCTATTGCAATATATCCCGGTGAAGAAGAGACTAATTCATTTCTCAATCTATTTGAATCAAACGAAATTTTTGAAGCATTTTTAGGTCAGATAGGTGGAGATGCTCCAGCATATCGATTATGGATATCTTTATCGCTGAATTTTGTCTCTATATTATATTTTATTTTTGGATTAATGATTGGAGTAAAAGTATCTGCAAGTGCAATATCTGATGAAACCGGAGAATTACTTCACCCACAACCGGTTAGACGATTTACTTTTTTAACTATTAGACTTATAGTAGCAATTAAAAGTGCACTCTTATTATTAACCATTACTTCGATTTTATTCTTGCTCCCCATTGTTGGAGATAGTATTCCATTAGAAAATTCAATCAGCTTTTTATTATGGGGTATGGCCTTCGTTCTATCTTCTATAAGTATTGGTCTATTTCTTGGCCCTTTAGCAGCAGATAATGGACGAGGATATGGGTTTTCACTTTTTTTAGGATTATTTTTATATGGTATTCAAGTAATAGGTAATTTATTCCCAGATGAAACTGACTTTCTAACAGATTGGAACCCCATAAATTGGTTTAACCCATCTACAATAATTATTAGTTCAGATCCTAATTATGAAAATTTAATAAAAAATGATGAAATCGTAAAACTATTAATTTTATCATCTTTATTCATATTTGCTGCATTTACAGTTTTCATAAAAAGAGACATAATTAAAGAAGCAGCTATACCAATACCTCTAATTACATATTTTCAAAGAAAACGTAATAAAAATAAAGGCGATAAATCAGATAAAAACAAGATATTAACTAAATGGGCAGCCCCATTAGAAAAGAGACTTCCATTTACTGCAGATTTTATTTATTCAGATCGAAGAGCCCTCTTAGTTTCAACTTGGGCTATTGTTATATTTTACTCCCAAATCTTAGCATATACTACAATTTCTGGTCCAGAATTAGAAGCCACAATCCAGGGTTTCGGGTCATCTGGAATTGTTAAAGCTTTTACCTATGGATTAGATTTATCGAATGACCCATATTTATGGTTTATCATTACTCAAGCTATTGGTCTTCATTGGATTATATTTTTACCTCTTTCTGCGCATTGGATTAAAAAAGTAATTTTGTCCGACTCTGAAAATTTAAATGTCGAAATATTTGGTTCACTCCCCATAACTAGCAGAACTGTATTATTACAACGATTTTTTGCATTATTTTTAGAATTAATATTCCTTACATTATTTACGTTATTTTGTTTCTTTGGAGCAGAAGCCTCAATTAATGTAACTGATAATCAATTATGGAAACTTATTTCTATAATAGGGTTAATACCATTATATCTCACAATTACAAGTTTGGGTATAACTTTGGCTTTATTGATCGATAATGGAGTAAAATATGCTCGACAAGGGATCATCATCATTGCATTATGGTTTATTTTAGGTTCAATGATTGATTTAAACCAAGGTTTAATTGGTTTATACAACCCAGTCTTATTAATTAGGGATCAAACTATTAATGTGGCAAATAACGGTTTGTTATGGTTAACCCTTTTATCATCTGTTGGAGTCGGAACATCATTATTGTTATCAAACAAATTTCAATGGTTAAAAATTATAATTGAAGATGAACAGAAATAATTTCTATAATATAGATATTTAATTTATTTACAATCGTCAAAATATTATATTTCTTATCTTACAGTCATACATGCGATATAATGAAAAAGATAAACTTATTGAATTATCAGTAAGAGAGATTGCTTTTTCATTAGATAAAACTTATGGAGAAAAATATATCTCGCGAAGATTACGAGCTAAAATAGGACAAGATGCTCATACATATTATCAAAGTAACTCAGAGGGCCATACTGAATACTACATACAATTCATTCATGAAATATCTGGCTGGAAAGCTCATATTAGAGGTAGAGCAGATATTGTCCATAAAAAAGAAAATTCAATACATATTGAAGAAATCAAGTCAACTGTTTCAGATATTGAAAACGTAACACAAGATATTACCCAAATAATGCAACTACAAATATACTGTCACTATTTCCATTTTTATGAAGGATATAATAATATTACAGCAAGCTTAATTTACATAGATCCAGTGAATAACAAAGAAAAACACATAGATATAACTCCAAATCCAATTAGTAATATCTTAGATGAAATCATAAGTGGTATTATTTCTCAAATTGAAACTGAATTATTGAAAAAATCATTAAATAAAAAAAGGTCTAATACCATCAAATTCCCTTATAAAAAATATCATAAATACCAAAAAGAAATTATAGAAAACATCGATAAAAACTTAGAAAACTCATTAATAACAATGCTAAATGCCCCTCCAGGTATTGGGAAAACCATGGCATCTCTTTATCCAAGCTTAAAATATATCATTTCTCAAAATAAACGTTTATTCATAACCACATCAAAGACAACTCAACAGGAAATATATTTAGAATCATTTAAAAATTTATTAAAAGAAGGATCAAAATTCAAGTCTATTAGAATTACCTCGAAGCAAAAAATATGTAAAACCGATACTTATGACTGTGATGAAAATGATTGTCCATTATTTGAAAAATATTTTAACATCGAAAATAATTCATTACCCCAGCAATTACTAAAATTAGATTTAATAGATCGTAACTTAATTGAAGAATTATCCAATGATCATTCAATTTGTCCTTTTGAATTATCATTAGATACTGCCTTAGAATGTGATATAATCTTATCTGATTATAATTATATATTTCATCCAAGAATAAAGTTTCAAAGATTTTTAGATACATTTAACAATTCAATATTAATCATCGATGAAGCTCATAATCTAATTGATCGTGCAAGTTCATATTACTCCGAAAGTATCTCTGCATCTCAAATAAGAGAAATTATCAATTTTGTAAAACAATCTTCAAACAATGAAGAAATAAAATTAAAAATTAGTACCCACCTAAAAAGACTAATAAATCATATTTCAAGATTAAAAGATCAAGTTCGCGATTTGGAATTCGATAATGAGATTATCAATATCGACATACAATTCTTCGATAATTTTCAAAAAACTTTTGATAACCTATTAATTGAATATATCAATGATTTACCGTTTAAACTCAACAAAAAAGACGCAATAATTAAATTCTCAGATCATCTAAAATTTTTCACTCTATTATTGAAAGAAACAAATACAGATGAATTTGAAACTGTATTAGATATTCAGACAAATAATTTACGAATTTTATGTAAATCTGCATCGAAAAAATTAACTGAACAAATTAATAAATTCGACTCTGTAATTTTACAATCTGCTACTTTGACCCCAACTAAATATTATCAATCCATGTTAGGTCTCCCCAAAAATGTATCTATCTTATCCTATCCATCCCCATTCCCTCCAGAAAATAGTTTATATTTAATCGATAATTCTATATCAACTACTTACAAAGAGCGTAAAATGTTTATTTCTAATATTATAAAATTGATAAAAGATGTGATCGAACTAAAACAAGGAAATTACCTAATATTTTTCCCTTCTTTCGAATTTTTAGATATTTTCAAGCCTCATTTAATTGGATCCTCTATATCGTTTAATATAATCTCACAAGATCGTAATATGACTGATAAATCAAGAGCTAAAACATTATCAAAATTAAAGAATAATACAAATCAGATATTATTAGCTGTTATGGGTGGTATATTCTCTGAAGGAGTTGATTTTAAAGGAGATATGGCTAATGGAGCATTTATAATTGGGCCTGGTTTACCTAAGATTTCATTTGATCAGGAATTAAAAAAATCATATTTTGAAAAATATTATGGGAATGGTTTCGATTATGCTTACAAATTCCCAGGTTTAACAAAAGTAATTCAATCTGCAGGTCGTGTTTTTAGATCTAACACAGACCGAGGTTTTGTAATATTTATGGGTCATCGATTTTCAACCGACTCATATCTAAATTATTTACCAACAGATTATGATATAAAATTTAAGAATATCCTAACTGAAATTAATCGATTTTGGTCCCATAATTAAATTGAATTATTTCGCCTTCATTTTCCCTTCATGGTAAACAATTACCACACAATCAACTTTATTCATTATTTGATAAGCTAAAGGAGTTCTTAATTGATTCTTTAACCCTTCATCATAAGTATGTCCAATTAAAATTGCATCTGGTTCTCTACTTTTCGTAGCTGATACAATAGATGATGTAAAATTATGTCCAAAAAGTATTATGGGGTTCATTTTTCTTAACTCTACTTTACTTGCTATATCATTCACATAGGTTTCAAAATTTTTCGATGACTCCAATACAGATGGATGTTCATTAACTCCATCTAAAGGTATCAATAATGGTATATCTACGTAATTATATGCAAACACATCACTTTTCCTACCAAAATCATCAAGTATTTTAGCCCATCTTGCTAAATATGCATCTCTCTGATCTCCCGATAATAATGTAAATATGTTTCCAAATTCACTATATTTAGAACCCCCATACCTTGGTGGGTGAACTTGTATCACTGAACAAGTTACAACATCAACTAATCTTTTTGTCATTGATGTATTCAACATTCTATCCAATAATGAATTCTGTCTTCTCGAACCAATTACTATTAATTGATAGTTCTTTCTGTTAAAAATCTCAATAAGCTTTTCAAATGGATCTCCACTCTCTTGTATTCTTGTATATTTTACAAAATTATTTCCTAATACTTCCTTAGCATAGTCAAATACACTATCATCATTCCCTATATTTACCATATCTACATGAATATTATATTTTTCAGCAACCGCTGCAGCTAACGTAATTGCTTGTTTTTCATGTTTCTTACCAGATATTGGTAACATAATAGTTTCCATAGAAACAAATTCACCAGATATATCAGTAACAGGTTTGAATATCGGAACCTCTTTCCTTTTGATCGCCTTTTCCATAGGTGGTGGAATTGCAGGTGGTCTGAAATCAGTATCTCCCTTTATCCTATAACTACTAACTATTGCCCAAAATAATGAAATAAAAATGAATAGTGTCAAAATTAAAAGGGCAAATGTTTTTCCTTCTTGAATAATAAAAATAATATCTATAACAATGTAAAATACAATTGCTAAGGCTGTTAGAATTGGCATCGCTCTTTTTGATCCTTCAAATTCATTAATTGCATTCACATTTACTACAAAAAATATTGCCAAAAATATAATTGAACCTGCATTTGCTATTGATTGTATATCTCCTAAAAATGTAAATAACCATGATATAGATGCCGTAGTAATTATGGAAACCCACGGAACTTTAGTCTTTTCATTAATTGTCGCAAGTTTTGAAGGGAACCCCTTCCATTGAGCCATAGTATAGGCTAATCTTGATGATCCCAATAATGTCGCATTTATCGCAGATGAGGTAGAAGCAATAGCTCCCAAAGTAATCATTAATACTGCAAAAATACCCCATGGTGTCACTAACTCAATTAATGCAGCTTCAGATAATTGTGATGGATCCTCTGCCATACCTATCGCAGAAAATGCAACTGCCATATAGGTAACAGATACAATTAATATAGAAATTAACATACCTAACGGAATATCTCTTGCAGGATTTTTCATTTCCTCAGATACATTTACTATAACTTGAAAACCTTCGTATGCTACAAATATCACTGCTGCTCCAATAAATATTGCAGGTACACCATTAGGAGCAATATTCTCTGCAGTGAATCTCTCAAAATCAACAAAAAATAATCCAATAACCGCAAAAAATACTAATACTGCTACCTTAAATATCACAATAATATTCTGTATAAATCCAGTCTCTTCAACTCCCCTTAAGTTAATATACATGAATACGAAAACAACTAATGCAGAAAATAATCTTTGAATAGAAAATAATTCGGGAGACGCAGAAACCATAAATAGATCATGGTTCCCTGTCCAAGTAGCAAACGCTTCAGTAGTATATATTCCAAAAGTAAAAGCATATAGTGCAATAGTTACAGAATAACCTAACCATAGTAAAACTCCAACACCATTACCAATTATCGGGTTTGGATATGATTTTCTTAAAAAAACAAATTCTCCACCTGAGGAAGGGTATTGAGCTACTAATCGTACATATGAAAAAGTAGTAAAGAATGCTATCAACCCACCTATTAAAAATGAAAAAACAGCTCCAGGACCCGCAAAATCCGCTAAAAATCCTAAAACAGTAAAAATACCTCCACCTATCATCGCTCCCACAGCAACTGCAATCGCATTCATTAAACCTAACTCTTGAGCCAACTCAGACTCATATTCTGAAGTGGAATTATTTTCTATCATTGTACACTATACTCAACGATTTCATATATTTAAGTATAAACTTAAATTTGTCAATAAGAACTCTTATTTTTTAAAAATTACATATGTAAATTGTTTATTATTTTTTCATCCAATTTACTGTGGGTTGAAGGTATAATGATGCGAAGATGAAACCAATAAATGGAATGCCAACATAAATTACTATTTTCTAAACCTTTAATTTTTTAATATTCATTTTAATGGTGAATAGTGTCAACCAGTTATACTTTACTAAATGGTTTCATTGTTTCTTTTGGTTTTATATTAGGGGTTATTTCTCTTATGCTCCTAATTACTCAACAATCTGGAGAAATATTACTTGCAATTTCCTTATTAATAATTTTAATTGGATTACAAGGTTGGCAATATATTCAAACAATCGTAAGAATGGATGAAATGGTAAATGAAATGGATGAAATTAAAAAGCGAATTTAAAAATATTTTATTTTTCATCAATGATGTCAATCAATAAAAAAAATAATGATAAATATTTTCATTCAATATCCATGAACAAAGAAAATGGTTTTGAAAATTATTTCAATTCAAAATCCTTTATTAGACCTTATTTTTTGTTTGATTCGGATTGTTCAATATGTACCAAAAGTTCTCTATTCTTCAAAAAAATTCTCGGTTCCCGTATAGAATTAGTACCTATGCACTTACCAAAAATTGAACAATTAGGCATGAAAAAAATCCCAGAAGATTATTGGCTTTCCTTTCATATAGTAAAAAATGGTATATGGAGCTCGGAAGGAAATGCTATATTGAGTCTAGCAGAAATTTTTCCTCTTGGTGGTTATTTGAAAAACATAACCAAATTTCCACCAATATTTAAATTCTTAATATTCTTATTACAGAAAATGCAAAATTCACGAAAATTAGAATGTAAATCATCTCTTTTCAGCCCCTCCCACAACTAAACCAGGGAATTTCAATAAATAATTATGGAATACCTTTGATACACCTACTTTTTGAAAAATCGCAGGATCCCATTTGGGGTAATATGGCTTAAAATTCATTTTTGATGAAACTGTTGGCCAATCGGGATGTACAATCCCAGCTCTACCTAATAATATCATATCTGCACCAATTTCCCTTGCATTCACTGCGTCAGCTCTACTCCATATATTTCCTGCCGTTGCAATTTTCATATTGTCATTGGTTTCATCTCTTATCAGTTGTATTACAGGATAATTTTGATCTTCAAAAATTGTTTCCATATTATATTCTCTTAAAGACAACGATAAAATATCTATATTTAGTTCGCCCAACCATTTTGCAACCAAAATTGTCTCTTCAATATCAATTCCTTTCAAACTATACGTATTTACTGGAGAAATCCTAACATTGACCATAAAATTTTTCGAAACATTTCTTCTTACCGCCTCAACGGTTTCCAATAATAATCTAGATCTCCCTTCAATATCTCCTCCATATTCATCATTTCTTTTATTAGTATTGTGACTTAAGAACTGAGTGAATAAATATCCATTAGCTCCGTGGATTTCAATACCATTGAACCCAGCTTTTTCAGCTCTTTTTGCAGCTAATACATAATTATTCATAACTTCTTGAAGCTCTTCTTTTGAAGCATTTCGTACTTCAATATCAGTATCATCATAACAAGAAATCTTGTCATTTGAAAAAACAGCTTTATCACCTCCATGATGTAGTTGGGTTATTATTTTACTTCCACTCATTTTAATTTCATCAGTCAATCTCTGTAAATTCTTAATATGTCTATCTTCAGAAAGACCTAATTGCCCCTCCCATGCTTTGCCATCTTTAGAAACATATGTAGCACACGTTGATATCAATCCATAATGGCCACCCCTCATTTTTAACCATTCAAATTCTCTATCATTCAATGTTCCATCTTCATTTGATTGTTTGTTTGTTAAAGGAGCCAATCCAATTTTATTCATCAATCTCTGACCACAATTTAATTTCATGGGCTCGTTTAAATCATCCATATACATCAAATATATTCCTAAGATATATAATCAAGTAAATGGATAAAGTAAATTTTATTATCAAATTATTTGAATTTCTCCCAAAAACCTAATTAAATGCTATGCGGAGGTTAACATATGAAACAATCTTATATGTATGTTTTAATCGCAAGTGGGCTTTCCATGTTACTTTCAATATTTCTTTTCTTTTTTGGAACTATGGAGAACAATGAACTCTACGGTATTTATGTAGGTTTATGGGTTCCATCCATAATGATAGGTTTCAGAATGTTTGAATTAGGTAATGAGGATGGACCATAATATCTTAAGATTCTTTAATGATCCACAAGGAGTTTTTGTATTTCTTTTTGGAGTAATAATAATGGGCATATTCTCACTTGGAGTTTTTCAAAATATGAGATATGAAAATAACCTCAAAGCAGATAATCCAAACTCATAATATAATTTAATCATCATTCATAGTTATTTCAAAATCTTCATTAT
>PBWW01000074.1 GCA_002728275.1 Candidatus Heimdallarchaeota archaeon | reverse complement strand
GCGATTGGTGTTTTGGTGAATGCTGCATGACTAGCACTCATACCAATGATGGCAAATGCAATTAAATTAGATTGAAGAGTGAAATCAAAAAACATTGCAAAGATGATACCAAAGATAGCTCCAATTGATAGTGTGGGAGCAAAAATACCTCCTGGAAAACCAGCAGCAATGATCCCTATGGTGGCTACAATTTGTATTATTAAAATTATGAATAATGTACTCATCAAAGCTCTATTACCAGGCATTATTAACATGGGAATTGCTTCAAATGCTGAAATACCATTAGATAAATAAAAATCATTAATGGTGAAATGCCCTATTAAAATTGATAAAAATGTAATGGATAAACCAATTAATATTCGATTTGATGGTGTAAAACGATTATTAATTATTGATTGATATTTATAATATAATTCAATTATTGAACGCCCAAAAATACCAATTAGCATACCTAAAAGAAATGCTAAGAGAGAAGTGATGACATTGATTTGTAAAAATGCATAGCCGATTTCAAATAAATACAAGTTAACTTCAAATCCAATAAAATTTAATAAAGACAATAGAGAACGCAGTGTAATTGCCGCAACTACACTTGCAAGGAATGAAACCATCAGAAGTGGTTCGTCAGAGTCTTCTTTATATGGAACTTCAGCTGCGAAAACGGCACTTCCAAATGGAGCTTGAAATAAAGCACCTGTTGCAGCTGCACTGCCGATTGTAATTGCCTCATGTAATTGATTTTTAGGTATTTTCCTCCATTTGGAAACAGTTGTTGCAATTGCAGATCCAATAATTAAAGCAGGACCTTCCCTACCAACGGGTAAACCAGAACCAATTGTTATTCCCGCAGAGACAAATTCTTGTGTTTGAGTCAATGGTACTGGTTCTTTGGCCAGCTTTTTTCTAATTACATATGAGATCCCATTTACGGAAGGATCTTCAAATTTGATTAAAACTAATATCCAAACTAATAAACCACCTATAGCAATTGCTAACAAAGATGGGAAAAAACCCATGATTATTGAAATCAAATTGATAAATATTGTAAACAATGTCATTGCAATACCAACAAGTACACCAATGATTATAGCAATGGGGAACCATCGTTTTATATGAGAAGCAAACTCTTGCTCCTCGGAAAATATATTACTACGAGTAAGTGATAATTTGTCTAAAAGGAGCATAAATTATGAAATTCATCTGAATATTTAAGGTAAGAGGAGTTTTGATGTTCAACAAATTATTTTGATCTTAATTCATCATCAATTTTTAAAAGAGTAGGTGCATGTATACCATTATCTGTGAATAATTTTTTCTTATTATGATATAATTGACATTTTCGATCTTCTATACATTGAGTAGAAGAAAATTGTTTTGCATGGGAACATATCAATTTAGAAATATGATGACATTTTGAAAACCGATTAGTGATATTTTCATCGTATATTGGTAGATTATAGAATAGTTCTAATTCATTTAATTGGAAATGTAATTGTTGATAGTAACCGACTATATCTGGCATAAATAACAAATTATACTGAATCTAAAAAGTAATTTGATAATTTTTTGATAAATTGAAATTTTTAGGATTATCAGATACTTTTTATGATTTATGATTTTATATTAAATATGACTCAATTTAAAGAAGGTGATGATTTTCCTGAATTTAGTTTGAAGAATCAAAAAGATGAGAAAATATCAAAAAGTGATTTGGATGGCCAGAAATTTATTCTTTTTTCATATCCTAGAGCTTTAACTCCTGGATGTACCAAAGAAGTTTGTTCTATTAGAGATAATTTTACGTTATTAGAAAATAAAGGATTCAAGATTTTTGGAATTTCAAATGATCCTCATGATAAAAATAAAAAGTTTGCTGATAAATATGAACTTCAATATGATTTATTATCAGACGTGAATGCAGAACTATTAGAAAAAATAGGGGCATATGGTGAAAAACAGATGTATGGTAATACCTATATGGGTACAATAAGAAAAAGCTATATCGTAGATGAGAAACATAAAGTTAGAAAAATTTTCAATAAAGTGAAAACTGCGACTCATGGTGATGAGTTATTGAATGAAATCAATCAATTAGATTTATGAACTTATGGAAAAAGAAGGGTTAATGGATACGAAATCTATTAGCTGGTTATATGGTTATATGAGAAAATATCCATTTAAATTATATTTTATTTTAATAATGGCTATTTTAGAACCAATAGCGTATTTGATACCTATATTTATCTCTGCAGATATTATTGGGATATTAATAGAGGGAGGAAGATGGATAGAGGTATGGGATTTATTTAAAATTTTGATACCAATCTCGATTGCTCAAGTTTTACTATTCTTTCTTACTAGTTTTATTAATGAAATTTTAGCTCACAGAGTATCTACAGATATGACTGCTGATTTGTTCAATGAATTACAAGGAAGGAGTCTATCTTATCATGACTCAAAAGATGTCGGAGATATTATGGCTAGAGCCTCAAATGATACTCGAACAATAAATATGGGAATATCTCCTGGATTAAGAATTTTAATAGCCTATATTTCGATTTGGTTTGTTGGCTTGTATGTGATTATTATCTTATTACCGAGTTTCACTATATTATTAAATGTGATTTCATTTTTGTTATTTTTATTTTTAACTTTTAAATATGGAAAAAGTATAGAGCCTCTGAGTACAAAAGCATTGAATAAATTATCAGAGGTGAGTTCGATAACTAATGATAGTTTAGTAGGAATAAGAGATATTAAAATTTTTACCGCTGAGAAAATTTTGGAAAGAAAATTCATCAAAAAAACTACTAAAGAGTCAGAGATCAAAGAAAGAGAAGGTAAATTAGGTGCATGGTTTTACCCTAATTTGATAGTAAGGCTCTATACTATATTTATGATCGGATATTCATTATTTCTTACAGTAGAAGGAATTTTATCCATAAGAGATTTTGTTTTGATAATAACTCTGATGAGTACAGTTTTGGGAATGGCAGATGAATTAAATTGGGTTTCTTTTCTGAGTGTAGGGACCATTGCTGCAGCGAATAGATTATGTGAATATATTGATGAGCAAGATCATTATAATTATGATGATGGAAATATTAAAATTGATCAATTAATTCCAAATATAAAATTTGAAAATGTGAATTTCTCTTATCCTTCATCTAATCAATTAATCCTTAATGATATTAGTTTTGAAATTAAAGAAAATGAAACATTAGCGATTGTTGGAGGTCCTGGTTCTGGAAAATCAACGTTAACAAAATTAATTCAAAGATTATATATCCCAAATAGTGGACGCATTACTATCGGAGGTAGAAACATTAAGGATTTAGATAATAGTGAATTTAGAAAATTTATTGCTACTGTGGAACAAGAAATATTTTTGTTTAATGATACCATTTATGAAAACATGAAATTTGGTAAAATAGATGCAAAATTAGATGATATTATGAAAATTGCAAAGATTGCTCAAGCCGAAGAATTCATAGAAAAATTACCTTTGGGTTATGATACGATCTTAGGGGAAAATGGGGTGAAAATATCTGGCGGTCAAGCTCAGAGAATAGCTATTGCGAGAGCGTTGATTTTGAACCCTAGTATTTTAATCATTGATGATGGTGCATCTGCATTGGATGCAAAAACTGAAAAATTAATCCAAGATGCGATTAAGGATATTCTAAAAACTCGTACTACATTAATCACAACACATAGATTAGCAATCATTGCAGAAGCAGATAAGATATTGATTTTAGACAAAGGACAATTAGTTGGTTTTGGTTCTCATGAAGAATTAATTCACAATAATGACTATTATAGAAACTTATTCGAAGAACATTATGAATTACCAGAGATAGTGAGGCGTTAGATATGAAAGTTGAGAGAGAATATGAAGAGTTAAAAATTGAGTCGGATGTAGATCATTTCAAATTATTGACAATTTATATTGGAAAACATAGCAAATTATTTTGGATAATCGTATTTTTAATGTTTATAAATGTAATATTTTCTATAACTGCTCCATTAATATTGAATTATGTAATTGAAATAATAGAGATTGATAACGAGGAATTACTTAACCAATTAAATTTAAATGGAGCACTTTTAGGATTTGGAGTAGTCGCATTTTTAGCATGGTTTTTTACTTCTGTACAATTTCATTATGTTGCAGCTCTAACTGCTAGGTTTGTTCGGGATTTACGGATTGATGCATATTCTAATTTAATCAAGAATAAAATCCCTTTTTTTGATGACCAAAAATCAGGAGACTTGACTAGTAGAATAATAAATGATACAAATGAGTTGTCAGAAGCAGGTGATTCAATTGCATGGGTATTCACATCGATAGTCAGGGTTCTATTTGTTTCAATTATATTTGTGATCTATTCATTTGAGATAGCATTAGTAGCCATAGGATTTATTCCGATAATATTTTTTCTAGCATACATTGTTGGGAATTATGAGAGGAAGGTATCCAAAATATGGAGAGAGAAATTTGGTGAAGTAAATTCTAGATTTCAAGAAATTATGTCAAAAATTCAAATTTCCAAAGCATTTAATCGTGAAAAAGAAAATTTGAAAAAATTTCAAATAATCAATGAGGAAACATATCAAGCCTCAGTAAAAAGAGGGTTGGCGATCTTTATATTTTGGCCTATGACCGATTTGATGAAACATGGTTTAATGATAGCAATATTATGGATAGGAACTTTGCAAGTTGCTGAGGGATTACCTGTTGCTACTGTGATTTTATTTTTAATTTTAATTAATTATTATTATTGGCCGCTCATAACTATCGCTTCTAACTTTCAAGATTTTCAAGGTGCAATGGCGAGTTTAGAGAGAATCAGTATGATATCTTTTGATTCAAACTTACATGAGGATGTGAATGGTAATAACTCTATGCCAAAAGAAATATCAAAAATAAAATTTGAAAATGTGAATTTTAGTTATGATGGAAATAATGAAATTCTAAAAAATATAAACTTTGAAGTAAATAAAGGAGAGAGAGTAGCGCTCGTCGGTCACACAGGAGCAGGGAAAACAACAATAGGATCATTATTGATGAGATTTTATAGTATAAAGCAAGGAAAAATATCAATTAATGGAACCAATATTAATGATATTAACCTATTAGAATATAGAGAAAGAGTAAGTTTAGTATCTCAAAAAGTTCTACTCTTCAAAGGAACTATTAGAGAAAATCTAATTTTAAGTGATAAGACAATTAATGATGAAAAAATATGGGAAATATTGGAAAGTGTTCAAGCAGCAGAATTTATTGAATTATTGCCAAATAAACTTGATTATGTAGTGAGTGAAAATGGAAAAAATCTTAGCTCTGGACAAAAACAGATGATTTCGTTGGCGAGGGCTCTAATTTCAAAGCCTGAATTTATAATATTAGATGAAGCATCTTCAGCAGTTGATATTTATACAGAGGCAAAAATAACTAAGGGAATCGATGCAATTTTATCAAATTCTACATCTGTTTCTATTGCTCATAGATTAACGACAATTATGAAATCAGATAAGATAATTGTAATGGAAGATGGTTTAATTAAGGAAATAGGTAGCCATGATGATTTAATTAAAATAAATGGAATTTATTCTGAAATGTATAATCTGTATTTGAGTACTCAGTCTGCAAAGTTTTTAGAAAAAATAAAATACTAAGCTTAGGGACACTGAAGTCTGTATTTTACATTAATGAATGGTTATAATGTATATCAAAATTATTATTTATTTTTTCAAAATTTTGATTTGATAATTCCCAATATTTTTTTTCTAAACTATGTTGATTTTGATATTTTGCGTTAATGGCTAAAAACCTGAAAGATTTCCCTATAAATTGTGTATTATTTACTTCTTCCCATAATACTAGTGATTTCTTATAATACATTTCTGCTTTTTGATGGTTTTTTTTCAATTCTTCAAGTCTGCCAAAGCTGTTATATGAAAGTGCTATGAGAGGTGAATAATTTAACTTTTTACGAATAGTATAAGATTTATTATAATATTTTAGAGCCTTTTTTTGATTATTTAATTTAAGATATGCATTTCCTATATTATTGAGGGTATTAGATAGTAAGACTTGAGAAGTATTTGTGTTACGATATTCATATGCCAAATTAAAATTAGATAAGGCATTATTTAGATCATTCAGACTCCAGTTTACCAATCCTAAGGTATTGAAAAATTCTCCTAATAAATCTACATTATTTATTTTATGAATTTTCTCTTTGATTGAGTCAAGGAAATCAATAGATAGAGAATAATTTCTCATTCTCCAATATATGTAAGAAATGAAAATTTTTTCCATGTAAAAATTAAATGTACTATTTTCTGATGTCTCCGATTTATTAAGTAAATCTAATGCAGTTTGAAAATGACCATTTAATTCATAATATTTAGCTATTAGATAAGTTTGATTAATTAATTCATTTTCATTAAATAGAGCCAAAAATAAATCATATTGTCCTTGATAAAGTAAATTAATTGGATCAATATCAGCCACATTTCGAATTTTATATTGGAAAGTTATAATAATTTACATAAGAATTAAGTTAGAGAGAAATTTTAAAATTATCTTTGATATTGTGTTTATCTCCTAAATTAGTTTTTAAAAATGAATAATTTAGAATATTATGTGTCTAAACTAAACCATGAATTTGAAAAAGAAATTATTCAAAATAAGAATGATATAGAAACTAAAATTCAATATAATGATATGGTTAAAGATGATTTCAAAATATTATCGACTTCCTATGATACGATTAATCAGTTTATGTCATTAGGCACAGATAAACAATTTAGATATTTAACTATTAAAAATTTAATTGCGTTACGAGAAGATGAAAAAAGAGATTATATGACATGGTTAGACATAGGAACAGGGACTGGACATTTAGGTAATGAATTGTATTTACAAAAAGATGACACATATGTTGTGGCGATGGATATTACAGATGGGATGTTGAGATATTGTAATGATAGAATTGCGAGAAG
>PBWW01000073.1 GCA_002728275.1 Candidatus Heimdallarchaeota archaeon | reverse complement strand
TAGTATAGAAAATGAGAGATATGACAAACAAGAACTAAGAATAACTAGACCTGAGGAGTCAGAATGGATTGACCTTACAGCGCAACCATGTTTAACTTGTCCAATAGCGAATGAATGTGGTATTGATAATCCTGTCAGTCCATCTACATGTGCTGAGTTCAATACGTGGTTAGGTGAAGAGATAGAATTATTAGATTGATAAGAATGGTGAGTCAATTTAATTTATTTAAGGATTTTTAATTATGAGTTATCAGAGAAAAGACCCATTTTATAAGAAAGCGAAGGATAAAGGATATAGGGCAAGATCATCGTTTAAATTAAAACAGATACAAAAAAAATTTTCGATAATGAAAAGAGGAGATTTAGTTGTTGATTTGGGAGCGGCCCCAGGCGGTTGGTCACAAGTCGCATCTGAATTTGTTGGATCAAATGGTACTGTGGTTGCGGTTGATAGATTACCTATAAGAGAATTCCAAAATGAGAATATTATTAGATTACAATTAGATATGCAATCACCTAAACTATTAGATTTTTTGAGTAATGATATTAAAAGAGAAGTTGATGTAGTACTTTCGGATTTAGCAGGTAACGTTTCAGGTAATTGGGACCTTGATAGTGATCGACAATTGTATTTAGCTTCATTAGCATTAAGTACTGCAAAAAAATTTTTAAAAAAGGAGGGTAATTTTGTTACTAAAGTTTTTAGAGGAGCTAATTTAAAAGAATTTGAAGATGAAATTAAAGATGAATTTGAGTTTATTAAACATTGGAGGCCACCTGCCACCAGAAAAACATCAGCTGAGGAGTATATAATTTGTAAATCATTTATTTGAGGTTTAATTAATATGAGTAATATGAGAAAAATAAGTGACATCAATGGTTATGTTGAAGGTAATTCAAAATGGCCAGATTTTGATAAAAAAATTTGTGAGGAAGGAAACGTTGTTTTTACAATACCTAAGTCAGAGAACATATATGATGCTCCAATTTTTTTTAATCCCATGATGAATTTAAATAGAGATTTGAGTATTCTATTTACTAAAAATTATTCGGAAAAAATCAATAGAAAATTAAGAATTTTTGAACCTTTAGCAGGAATTGGAATAAGAGCGATGCGAATGTTAAAAGAAATTCCTGAAAGTGTAGAGGAAATAGTAATTTCAGATTATAATACAATTACAAATAGTGTTAGTAATTATAACAAAGAGAAATTGAATTTTACAAATAACTTACATATATTTAATAGAGAAACAAGATCTCTTACATTGGATTTAGCAGAAAATAAATACAAATATGATTATATTGATTTAGATCCATTTGGCTCACCATCCCCATATATTGATTTTATGTGGCCTGTCTTAAATTCTAAAGCTTTAATTTCAGTCACTGCAACAGATATGACTGCACTATGTGGAGTATATCCTATGGCATGTTTCAGAAAGTATGGCGGATATCCAATTAATAATCAACATAATCATGAAACAGCGATAAGAATTCTGCTTGGTATGGTCGTTAGATCTGCAGGGAGACATGAGAAAGGGATAACTCCAATATTTTCTATATCGGTAGACCATTATGCTAAAATATTTTTTAAAATTGAAAATGGAAGAGGTAGAGCTAATAAATCAATGGAACAAATTGGTTTTTCTTTTACATGTGATAATTGTCATGAAATATATTATGAGAAGATAGATGGAGAAATACCAAAATGTTGCGGAGAATTACAGAAAGCAGGCCCTTTATGGATTGGTAAATTATTTGATAAAGATTGGTGTGAAAGAGGTTTGAAGAGTTTAGAAACTATGAAATTACCATCTGAAAAAAGAATTGCTAAACAATTATTAGAGGGAGTTAATGAAGAAGATTTGAAAGGTTTTTTTCAAATAAGTAAATTATGTAAGAAATTAAAAATATCGCAGCCTTCATTCACAGATTTATTTTCAAAGATTGATGAGGAAGGTTTCAAAGTTATAAGATCTCAATTTAAGGATCAAGTGATTAGAACAAATATATCAGGAAGAAAACTTGTAAAGATATTGAAGGAGCTGGCAGAAAAATGATTGCTGGAATTGATGAGGCAGGCAGAGGACCGGTTATAGGACCATTAGTAATAGGACTGGTATTGGCTAAAAAAGATCAATTAGAGAAATTGCAAAAATTAGGAGTTGATGATTCTAAAAAATTATCTATTAGCAAGAGAACTATGTTGTCTCAAATAATAATGGAAAATGTAGAATACTATGACACATTGGTGATTAATCCTTTAGAAATTGATAACTATGTATTTAATGAAAATTTGACTCTAACAACCTTAATGGAACATGGATTGAAAAAAATAATTCAACCAATAAAATCAAAAATTACATTTTTACAAATTGACAAAATGGGTGGAAATGATTTTGCAGATCGGTTTAAAGATGATATCAAAGGTAAAATTATTTGTGAGGAGAAGGGAGATGCCAAATATACTTCAATTGGTGCGGCATCAATATTAGCCAAAGTTGTAAGAGACAGAATTATTGAAAATATAAAAAAAGATGTGAAAAAATCAGACCCAAATTTACCTGGATTAGGATCTGGCTATCCATCAGATCCAGAAACGAAAAATTTTTTGAGGGAATATTTTATGAAATATAATGAATTTTCAGATTATGTTAGAAAAAGTTGGAGTACCATTTCAAATTTAACAGATATATTGAGCCAATCTAATCTTGATGATTTTTGATCATGAAAAACCTAAAACTGTAGTAGTGGGTAAAAATTTACGGATAATACTTACATCAGGGCGATATAGTATTTTTTTATTTGTTTCGGAATTTTTCCATATTAAATAATTTGATAGATTGTCATCAAGTATTTTTTCGATAACATAACTATTTTCTTCTGTTCCTCCTATGGTAAATGCGCCAGTCCCTAAATCTCTCCTTCTAAGTATTATAATTGGTAATTGTATATGTTTCCAAAAGTCTTTAGGAATCATATTTTTGAGTTGAGTGATTTCATTTTTTGCAAAGTGTGTAAAATTACCATCTCTTGATTGGTAGCCTTGTATTTTTAGCCCATCTAAAACTGATAATTTGACAGGTTTACTTGGTAAATGTGTATTAATTTGATCAATTTCAATTTGTAAAAATTTTGATAATTTATCGTCCATAAATAGTACCACTCCAATTTAAAAAAATATAAATCATAATTATTTATTCCATTGACCCAAATAAGCATAATGAGCCCTGTGAAATCGTGATATATCCACTGATTTGATTGTTTTAAAACCGTTATCTTCTAAATTTTTCAATTCTTTTTGAAAGATTTGATTGATTTTTTCTCTTTGCGATATACTACGAGTTTTAATGGCTATAAATCCTTGAGCATCTTTTTTAAGATACATTTCAGCATTTTTTATAAAAAGTGAGGACTGATCTGGTTGCGCCACATCACTGAATAACAAATCAACTCCATCGACAATCTCTGCATATTCTTGAGGTTTTCGTGCATCTGCAATAATCGGAATTATGTTTTCCCTCATTTTACTTAAATTATATAGATCTCTTGCTGGTCTTGGAGAAAATTCAATTGCATAAATAGTACCATTTGGCCCAATCATATCAGAAATATGTGAAACAGTAGTACCTGATGATGCACCCAAATATAATATATTACTTCCTTCTTTGATAGAAGGTACTTTAATATGTTGAGTCATAGCAGAGGCGAGTTTTGACTTTTTATGTTCCCAAACACGATATTCAACATTATCAATATTAATTAATCGTTCTCCATATACATTATAATTAGGAGTTAGATTTTTGGTAACATACATATATCCTTTCAATCCTTTTAATGACCAGACATTAGTCATCATTTTAATTGGTTTTATACTCAGAGCCAATTTAATTTCCTCCTCTCAATCTTAGTTCTAATTCTTTCAATTCAGCTCTTAATTCATCACCCTTGAAATTATCACCAAAACAATCAAATCTTGCAGCAATTACAATTGAGTTTGCGAATGCTCGAGATAATTTACCTCTTATATTATGAGGGGAATTTCCTATTTCTGGAATTTGAAATAATATTCCATGTTTAGGTGGGGTTCCTCTACCTCGCATAGCGGAGTAAAGAGCCTTTTCGGCACCGATAATTTGTATTTTAGATGCATGTGTTTTTGCGATATTTATCAAACCTCCCATCGCAGAAATTATTCGCGCTCCAACATTTGCACCGGATACAGCGGTTAAATTGGGAGCGTATTTCTCCATTTCATCATCAATCCATTTTTCTAACTTTAACTTATTTTCATTAGAATGAATAATAGTTTCTGCATAATAGGACATCACTGTCAAATCATTTTCTGCCAAATCACCCCCTATTGATTTTTTCGCAGCAGATAGAATAAATTCAATTTTTTCCTTAGGTAATGAAAATTGTTGTAAATGTTGAGTTGAAATATTATTTCGATTCGGAGTTTTTGTTACGATTTTTGCTAATGTGACTTGATTAGATATTGTATCAGTTATTTCAGGGAAGTGCAATGCATAAAGTTCTTTTAGTCTACTACCAGTAAGATTAATTGTTTTTTGTAAGTCATCTATTCCGTGTACTACTTGAGATAGTATTTCATCTTTCTTAGATGAGTGTTGTTTTATTTTTTCAAAGGTACTGTTTAAAGCACTTTTTCTTAATTTGTGTTTATAATCTTTTGAGTCCGAAATTAACCCGGTATTTTCTATTAGATATGAAAATCGATTAATTCTAATTTGTTTTAGTATAGGATTTAAAAGATCGACTTTTGGAAATATATTTTTTTCATTGCATAACTCCTTTATTGTTGAAGAGTCAGTTGTAATATCTTTAAATTTATTCAAATGTGTGAAAAAATTATTATCTGTTTCTTGATAAATTTGAATAATACCCCCATTATCATCTAAAATGAGTGTACAAATTGGTGAGGATGAAATTAGAATTTGACCCATGACTACAGCTCTATTCAAAGATATATTTACTTAAATTTTAGTATGCCCATTAAAGTCATGTAAATATGAGAGATAATTATATTCATTACCAATATTGTATGATGTCCTTTGTAACTTAACTAACTTCTTATTAAATATAAAGTTCTGTTGAAATTATGACACATGGTAGATTGCAGAATGCAGGTATAGTAAGAAAAAGAACACCTGTAGTCCCAAAGAAATATCCTGATAGACAGTCACCAATTCCTAGGGTTAGGAATAAAACTAATTTTTATAATAGACATTTCAAAAACAAAGCTGCAGGTCAGTCAAGAAGAAGAAATGCATGAAATTATATGATTGTTATAAAGGTATTATTACCATAAACAATATGGATGGGTGCCTAAGTTGGAAAATTTTGCTGAAGAAGATAGAAATGAATTGACAGATATAGAGATTGAAGCATATAAAGAGATAATTAACCATATTTTAGAGCAAAAACCTAACAAAAAAGGAATTGAAATAATTAAAAGAGAAGTCGCAACCAAATATAAGTTAAAAAAATTCCCGAGAAATTCAGATTTATTAAGAGAAGTAGATGAAGAGAATTATGATACAATATTACCATTTTTGCGAATAAGAGATATAAGATCACTGTCAGGAGTTAACGTTATTTCGGTATTTACTGCGCCATTTGCTTGTAGACATGGAGCATGTATATTTTGCCCAGGTGGCCCGGAATGGGGCACTCCAATGAGCTATACCGGAAGAGAACCAGGTGCAATGAGAGCTATTTCTAATGGTTTTGATCCTGTTTCTCAGATCAAATCAAGAATTAATCAATTACAGGCAACTGGTCATAATGCTGAAAAATTAGATATAATTGTAATGGGGGGCACATTTAATTCAAATCCAAAAGAGTATCAAGATCAATTTATTTTGGGGATATATGAAGGATTAAACGGAGAAAAATCAGAAACTATTGAAGAAGCCAAAGAAAAAAATGAAAGAGCAAAATATAGATGTATAGGACTAACTATTGAAACAAAACCTGATTGGGCTGAGAAAAAACATATTCACAGTATGCTAAGTTTTGGAACAACAAGAGTAGAGATTGGAGTACAAACTTTACAGGATGAAGTTTTAGCATATGTAAATAGAGGTCATGATTTAAATGAAACAATTGAGTCATTTAAAAATTTGAGAGATGCAGGGTTAAAAATAACAGCTCATATGATGCCAGGATTACCTGGAACAACTCCTGAAATAGATATTGAAGATTTTAGAACATTATATTATGATAGTAGATTTATTCCAGATGAGATAAAAATTTATCCTACTCAAGTTGTAGAAAATACACCTTTAGCTGAATTGTCATTAAGAGGAGAATATAAAGGACTGACAAATGAAGAAACATATAGAATAATGAAAGAAGCAAAATTAATGACTCCACCTTTTGTTAGAATAAAAAGAGCTTTGAGAGATTTACCAGTTCCTCTTATTATTGATGGACCTACATGGGGAGATATGAGAGATCGAATACAGAAAGAATTGAAAGAATATGAAGAGGCCAAAAAGAATTGTAGATGTATAAGATGTCGAGAGATTGGAATAAGATTATACAAAGATGGTTTAAGTATTAATGAATTAGGTGAATTCACTAAAAATATAAGATCTTATGAGGCAGGTGATGGTATGGAGCATTTCCTAAGTTATGAAGATGAGAATGAAACTTTAATTGGTTTTTTAAGATTAAGATACCCAAGTCAAGACGTATTCATTGATGTGCTGAAAAATAGTGCAATAGTGAGAGAATTACATGTTTATGGATCTTCACTCCCTTTGGAAACAATTAATTCTGATGAGCAATATACTTTTCAACATAAGGGGTATGGTAAAAAATTACTCAAGTGGGCGGAGGACATGAGTGCAAAAGATGGTTATTCTAAGATAGCGGTAATTTCTGGCGTGGGAGTTAGAGAATATTACCGAAAATTTGGATATGTTTTGAAAGATGGATATATGGTAAAAAATATTTTATGAAAAATAATAAAAATATTCTTATGATAAAATTAAGAAATCGTTGAAGTTGTAACCTACCAACTTTTTTTTATTTAGTGAAACTAAATTGACATATAAAATGAGTCCTCAGCTTGTTGATGAAAATGAGTTAAAGCCTTATCAAGAGGAAAATTTACATTTGGAAATTAGTAAATTAATTGAAAATATGAAATCTAATTTTGAAACAATACCCTCAGAATTAAAAATTAGTGTAAATAATATCGCCAAGGAAATTAAAATTAAATGGAGAGAGGAAAATAATGAATATAAAAAAGAAAATCAAGATGAAAGTCCTGAAGAGAGATTGGTAAGATGGAAATCTATGGCTAGGAAGCATCGACAGCTTGCATTATTACAACTTGCAGACATTTGGTATGGGAAATTAAGAAATATTCGAGGAGAAATTGTTTTAATTGGAGCCTTATATGAATATTCAGAAATTGAAAAAATATTAAACTCGCAAGATAAATGGAAATTAGAAATTTTAGAAAATTTTGATTCTATAGTTTTGAGAATGAAAGGACCAAGAAAACCTTCAAAGAAAAATTTCACCCTTAGTGATTTAAAATATGATATAAGTAAGGCATTTTTGGAAATGATGAAACCATTGTTAAGATGGTCTGTTAAGACTCAGAAAAAGATTGAAAAAATTGTTTTTGCAGAGGAAAATATGAATGATGAATTTAAATTGAAAAGATATCAAGAAATTGTTATAACAAGGGAATATGTCACCTTACTGTGTCAAGCTTTAGCTCCTAGAGCTGAAGGAATAAAAATATTAAAGGGATGGAGTAAATTATAGTTAAAATTAGTCTACTGATTGTCTTCCTTCATACCAATTTCTATATCTAATTCTTTGTCTTCTTTTTCTCTCAGCGGCTAATTCAGGATCTTCATCTTCCAAATCATCTAATTCTTTTCTGGCTCTTATTCTAGCTTTTTCTAAATCCCAAGGTTTGGCAGATAAACCACAAACTGGGCATGTATAAAAGGCACCATGTTTTCGCATGTCGGGTGATGAGCAGTCTGGACATCTCATAATATTTGAATAAATGTTATCATTTTTGAAATTATCCATATATTAAATCATACTAAGACTTGAAATATTTTCAATTTGTAAATATTGTAATATTAGATATCAAGGAAAAAAATGATACCCTTTCGCCATTCTTTTTAATCAATAATCTTAGGGAATTTAATGAGTTTCATGAATAAAATTACATTTTATTTCTGTCTATTAATTTTAATATCTCCGGTCTTCATTTCAGGAGCCGAAGAGGCAAGTAGCGATAATATTTTGATAGATAGTGGACATGTTGAAATTTGTTTTAACTCACAAGGAAGTTCATTTTTATCAAACTTTCAAGAATTCAAGTATGATGTGGTAAATAAAACAGACACTATGATTTTAGAATTTGATTTTACAATATTAAACGTTACCTTCAACGGTAATAATGTATCTTATAGTGCTAATTGGGATTATTTTCAGTTAGGAACCGAAAATAACACTGTAAATAATTCTGATAAAAATTATGTAGAAATGCATGATATAACAGTATTTAATTCTACCTCGGTATTTTGGAATTTAGAAATTGTTGGAGACTCTGATATCAATAAGATATGCGTAGATCAATCATATTCACTATTTGATGCTCAGGTTGAGGATGAAGCAAGCACAACACCTTCTTTAGGTTCTTTATTTGTTACCTTGATTTTTGTGTTTACAATACCTGTTGGAATTATATATTTATTTAACAGATATGCATAATAATGATATAGAAAAAAACGATATAATTTTATTGTATATGTTTTTAATTAACTTACCTAAATGAAAAATGAGATTGGTAAAAATTATGATCCTAATTTAATAGAGGATATGATTTATAGTTGGTGGGAAGAGAATCAATATTTTAAACCGGAAATAATGGAGAATATTGGGATTATTGACGGAAATTCCAAACCATTTGTTAATACATTACCTCCACCTAATGTGACTGGAGTATTACATTTAGGGCATGCAATGACGATTGCTATACAGGATTTATTCATTAGATATGCAAGAATGAATGGAAGAAAATCACTATTTGTCCCTGGTACAGATCATGCAGGTATAGCTACGCAAAATGTAGTTGAGAGAGAATTAAATAAAGATGGTGTGGATAGGAAAATTTTAGGAAGAGAGAAATTTATTGATGAAGTTTGGAAATGGAAAGAAAAATCGCATACCATAATAACGGAGCAATCAAAAAAATTAGGATTATCCTCAGATTGGGAAAGAGAAGCATTTACGATGGATCAAAATTTGTCAAAAGCTGTGAGAACTGCTTTTGTCAGACTTTACAATAAAGGATTAATCTATAAAGGGAACTATTTGGTAAATTGGTGTCCTGGTCGATGTGAGTCTGCAATCTCAGATTTAGAGGCAGAACCAAATGAAATTGAGGGGAAATTGTGGTTCATAAGATATCCATTAATTGATGACAAATGGAGCGGACCTAAGTTTGAATGGGGTTCTGGAAATTGGTTAGATGGGGCTATAAATTTTATTGAGATTGCAACTACTAGGCCTGAAACAATGCTTGGAGATACAGCAGTTGCAATATCAAATGAAAAAAATAAATATTCAATGTATAAAGGAAAAAAATTAATTTTACCTATAACTAATAGAGAGATAGAAATAATTGAAGATGAATATGTGGATCAAAATTTTGGAACGGGGGCAGTTAAAATTACGCCTGCACATGATTTTAATGATTATGAGATAGGTAAAAGACATGATTTAGATTTTATTACAATGATGAATGAAAAAGGATACATAGAAAATGGTTACGGCAAATATAGTAATTTAGAAAGATTTGAGGCAAGAAAACAGATTGTTGAAGACTTAGAAAAAGAAAATTTGATTGTAAAAATTGAGGATTATACCCATTCCATTCCTAAATGTCAGAGATGTGATACCATTATAGAGCCGAGAGATAGTTTACAATGGTGGGTAAAGGCATCGATACTAACTAAACAAGTTCAAGATAAAATTGAAGAAGAGGGGTTAACAATCGTCCCTGAAAATCAAATGCAAAGACTTCAAAAATGGTTAGATCCAGAATTCATTAAAGATTGGTGTATTTCCCGACAATTATGGTGGGGGCATCGTATACCTGTTTGGTATTGTAAAAAAGAGCATGTAACCGTTTCAGAAAATATACCAATAAAATGTGCAATATGTGGTGACACTGAACTTATTCAAGATGAGGATGTTCTCGATACTTGGTTTTCTTCTGCACTTTGGCCATTTTCTACATTAGGTTGGCCTGAGACAACAGAAGATTTTCTTGAATTTTATCCTAATACATTAAGAGAAACTGGATATGATATTTTATTTTTTTGGGTTGCAAGAGAACTTATGATGGCTGTTGAGTTAACTGGAAAATTACCTTATGAAATAATATATCTTCATGGATTGATAAGAAATGAAAAAGGTAAAAAAATAAGTAAATCTATGGAGAATATTGAAGATTATGATCCTTTGAGAGTTATTGCTAAAAATGGAGCAGATGCACTTAGATATACTTTGATTGCGTATTCAACTCCTGGATTAGATATGAATTTAGATTTGAAAAATATTGATGCTGCTCAAAAATTTTGTAACAAATTATGGAATGTATTCAAATATATTTTGAGTAATATACCTGAAAATTTTCAATTAAAAAACTATGAGGAAATTAAGAATGCAAATTTAGAATTATCTGATAAATGGATCTTATCTAAATTAAATGAGTTAATATTAATGGTAAGAGATGCTTATGAGAATTACAAATTTTTAGAGGTAGCAAGAGAAATTAAAAGATTTACATGGAATTTATTGGCAGACTGGTATATTGAAATTTCAAAAATTAGGATATATGATGAGTCAAATGATAAATTTGATCCAAGACATATATTGTTAGTTTGTATTGATAGTGTTTTAAGAATGTTGCATCCTATAATGCCATATGTTACTGAACACTTGTGGCAGAATTTACCTGAAAAATTAAAAGATCAAGATGGTTTAATAATAGCTAAATTTCCGATTGGAGATGAAGAATATATCAATTTGGAAGTGATGAGTAGTTTTGATAAATTAATTGATTTAATATCTAAAATTAGAACTATAAGAGGTGAGTATAAGGTACCACACACTAAAAAAATAAGTTTATTAGTTTCTGCGGGTGAAAGCACTGATATATTAAATCAAGGATCAAAAATAATTTGTGACTTAGGAAAAGTTGATGATACTAAATTACAAATAATGGAAAATATAATGCCTTCAGAGAAAATGATAAGTTCAGTAATTGGTGAGATTAGTATTTTTATTCCTATGGAAGATATGATTAATTTGGAAGATGAAATGATTAGATTAGAAAAAGAAATTGAGAGGAAAACCAAACTTGCGAATAAATCAAAAGCAAAATTATCATCTGATTTTTCGATAAGGGCACCTAAAAATATTGTAGAGGAAGAAAGAATAAAATTACAAAAATTAGAAGGAGAAATTGAAAAATTAGAGGAAAGAAAAAACTTATTGTAAATAATTTATTTAAGTAAATTTGGTATATCTGATAATTTATCGGCGATTTTTGCACCTGCTTCAGATAGGGCTTTTATTTTTCCTTCAGCTGTGCCAACATCACCTTGAACTATTGCACCTGCGTGGCCCATTGTTTTTCCTTCTTTCGCAGTTTTACCAGCTATAAATGCAATTACAGGTTTTTGAACATTATTTTTAATATATTCTGCTGCGATTTCCTCTGCATCGCCTCCTATTTCACCGATCAAAACTATTTTCTCGGTTGATGAGTCATCGTTAAATAATTGAAGGACTTCTTTAAAATTTGTTTGCTTAATTGGGTCACCGCCAATTCCAAAAATGGTTGAAACACCTAAATTGGAATTATTTAATTGATGTGCAACTTCATAAGTTAATGTGCCTGATCGTGAAACAACTCCAATATTTCCTGATTGTACTATATCTCCGGGAATAATCCCTATTTTGGCTTCACCAGGTGTCATTAAGCCGGGGCAATTTGGACCGACTACTATAGTGTTTGAATTTTTAGCGCGATTAATAATTTCCATAGTATCTACTACTGGAACACCTTCTGTAACAATGAC
>PBWW01000072.1 GCA_002728275.1 Candidatus Heimdallarchaeota archaeon | reverse complement strand
TATTCTAGTCATTTCATCTTTAGAAGGAAGTAAAATAATTGGAACAGGTCTTTTTCCCAATTCAATTAATGTTTTAGCGATCTCTAATCCTGCTCCTACTCCGGTTCCTCCAGCTCCTAATAACATAAATACAATTTCATGTTCATAACTCCAATCAAATTCTTTTAAGTATTCTTGTATTTTATTTTTCAATTCAGCTTTAGATTTTTCACTAAGTTTTGCAGCAATTCTATACTGTTGCCCTGTTCCCTTGGGTGCGCCAGGTATCTGAAATATATGACTAATGTGCTTATCTTTTTTCAATACACTTTTGTCAGTATCAATCCCTAATACTTTCATATCAAGCTCATAGCTTCTAATTCTATTAATTACATTCAATAGTATTTTATTTCCGGCACCCCCCACACCAATAATGGGAATGTTTGGATTGACTTTTTCTTTTATTTTTAATTTAGGTGTTATTGATCCAGCTTCTTCGATATCAAGTTCAAACATACCTTCTTCAAACTTTATCAAACTTTTTTTGATAAAAATATCTTTAATTGCATCTGCAATTGATGCGAATCTATCATAGGTGGTGACTCTCTCTGATTTTTCATTCAAATTTGTAAATGATATCACTTTCCCACTACTTAGTGAACCTTTTAATGCAGATAAAATAAAATTGTCAACCACTTAGAACAGATTTCTTAAATTTTATATATTTATAAATCATAATTTTCAATCTATAATCATTTGTAAACTCAAGATACATAACTGTATAAATATTCGTTTTTTACTCATAATTTAAGGTTTAAACATCATTGACTTTTCTATTCTTTTTTTCTATGAATCTTTTTTCTGCACCAACTGAGTTTATAATCTCGTCAATTTTAATATAATTGATTAAATTAGTTGAAGTTGGTAATCCTAATAATGATCCTGCTACAAGAACCGCTGTATCAAATTTATCCACAAAGCCTTTCTCATACGCACTATTGACTCCTTGAAATATCATCTCATCTGTATCTGAAAAATCTCTACTTAGTAATAATGGATTTACTCCCCATTGTAATCTTAATCTTCTCGATGTTTTATCAAGGGGGGTTACTGCTATTATTTTTTGATTAGGTCTAAATTTTGCTACTGATTGGGATGAACCGCCTGATCTTGTAAATGCCATTATAACATCTGCATTTAGTGCTTCAGCCATAGATACTGCTGATCTTCCAATACTATCAGGTATACTATTTACATATCTTTGTAGTTCAATTGACTTTTCAAATAATCTGGGCTCCACTTTTTTTATTATTCTCTCCATCATTCCTACTGCTTCAATAGGATGATTTCCAGTTGCAGTTTCAGCTGAAAGCATCACTGCATCAGCCCCTTGTAATATCGCATTTGCAACATCACTAGCCTCTGCTCTTGTCGGTTTTGCAGAATTAACCATACTTTCTAACATTTGAGTAGCTACAATAACTGGAATTCCAGCATCATTTGATTTTTTAACCAATACTTCTTGTATTAATGGAATATCTTCAGGTGGTAGTTCCACACCTAAATCACCCCTTGCTACCATCAATCCATCAGAATGATTTATTATTTCATCTATGTTATCTAAAGCATCTTGATGTTCAATTTTCGAAATTAATGGTACTCTTTCAGTTGTAAAATTCGCTATTTGTTCTCTAACTTTAATTAAATCTTCTTTTCTCCTGACAAAAGATACTGAATAAAAATCAGGCTCTAAATTTATAGTATTCTGAATATCCTCCAAATCTTTCTTTGTAGGAGAAAATAATCCAATTGGTACACCTGGTGCATTTAATCCTTTTCTCGAAGAAATAGGGCCTCCGGATATAACTTTACAATTCAATTCATTTTCAAATTTTTCTGTTACCTCCAATTCAATTATCCCATCATTTATGAATAGCGTATCTTTCACATCTACTAAATCTATTAATTCATTATATGATATGGATAATTTTTCTTTATTTCCTACAACATTTTCTTTGGTTAATATTATGTTGTCATCTTTAATTAAATCAAAATTTTCTTTTACTTCTCCAATCCGAATTTTTGGCCCTGATAAATCAATAATAATTGGTATTGTTTCATCAACTCTTCTAACTAATTCAAATCTTTCTTTATGGTCCTCAATGTTCCCATGTGACATATTTAACCTTACAACATCAAGTCCATTATCTATTAATTTTCTTAATTTCTCCTCTTCAGATGATGATGGACCTAAGGTCCCTACAATTGCAGCTTTACTTTTAATATATGGTATCGACAAAATTGATCTGTAATGCCATTAAATTGATATAATTAAAATTTATATATTCACATTTATGTAATTTTCAAAATAATTTGATAATTATTTTGATTTAACTTATTCAATTGCATAAATCATCAATCAAAATATGATTTCACAATCATTATTATTTTAATATAGAATCTAAAACTAGAATTATATGTCGGATTATGATCCAAATCAATTACCATTCAATGCAATTTTTGAATGGATAAATAGTTCTCCTTACATTAATATTTCAGATAATGTTTTAGGAGTTTTAGCAGTAGTTTTAGGTACATTTTTGTTAGGGACCTATATATTAGTTAATCAACTCATAGCACCTTGGGTCGAACGAAAAGTAATGGCAAGAATGCAAGGTCGAAGAGGGCCTGTTTATGTAGGTAAATGGGGTGTCTTACAAATACCTGCAGATTTAATAAAATTATTATTAAAAGAAGATACTAGACCAATTGGCGCAGACAGGGTTGGTTTTTTCCTTGCTATATTGTTGACTGCAGTGACATCTATCTTGGCTTTTGCACCATTGCCTTGGGGTACAAATCAATTAGTACCAGGTAACTTTTCAATAGGGATTTTATATATTTTTGCTGTTTTTAGTATATTCCCACCTGCAATGATGATTGGTGGTTGGGCTTCAAATTCAAAATATTCATTAATTGGTGGATTTAGATCTGCAGGACAATTAGTGGCTTATGAGATACCTATGTTCTTTAGTATCTTAGGAGTAGTAGTAGTTACCGGTAGTTTTTCATTAATTTCAATTACAGAATATCAATATGCAAATGGATGGAACCTTATCCAACATGAAACTGCATTCATGGGTCTTGTTTTAGGTTTTATCTTCTTCATTTCAAGTGTTGCTGAAACAGAACGAGTACCATTTGACATACCTGAAGCAGAAGCTGAATTAGTAATGGGTCCTAGAACCGAATTCGCATCTTGGAGATATGCATTATTAATGATGACTGAATATTTACATCTGTTCATCAATTCTTTATTATTTATTTACCTCTTTTTAGGAGGCTACAATCCCATACCATGGGCAATTGATTCAAATAGTGCATTATGGGATTTTGCAACTCATCCATTTGTTCAATTTTTAACATTAACAATAAAAGTATACCTTCTAGTAGTAATTGCTGGATGGATGCGTGCTGCATTGGCAAGACTTCGNATTGATCAACTTCTAAATCTTGGTTGGAANTACTTNTTACCAGTANCATTNTTTGCNTTANTNATTNTANTAGGNTTAANTATTGGANATGGTGANNTCAATCCCGATGANGCNNNANCTTTGGAGTGAATAATATGTCTGTTTTTCTACAATTTATCTTTATCACAGTGGCAATTTTCTTANTTATTACTATGTATATGACATGGACTGTAGAGAAAACTATGCAAGCCTCATACTGGTTAATTNTATTTTTAGTNGGTATTTCAATATTATTTTTAATAGCTAATTCCGAAATTATGTTCGCATTTCAATTATCTATTTATGGTGGAGGAATTTCTGTTCTATTATTATTCGCTGCATTACTTGCTCAACATGATGATTATCTATTTGTAGGAGATAGTATATTCGGTAAAATTCAAGGTTTAAGAACACAAATTTCAGTATTTTTAATTTTGGCTATTAACTTAATTTTATTACCAGTATTNGCAATTACAAATACAAATTATAACACAGAAAACTCAGTATTAGGAGACTCAGAAAGNACAGTCTCTGAAGCATTTTTAGATACTGCTCGTTTCTCTCATCAGCTTTGGACTGAATACTCTGTAGTAATTCCGTTTTTATCTCTTTTATTGCTCACTGCTTTATTGGGATCTATCAAATTGGTNATCCGAGAATGGGAANTAGAAGAACTTTCTGATATCATGAAGATGAGATANGAAACNAAGGAGGATNCTCAATAATGATTGATGCCACNTGGTACTTGGGATTATCAGGNTTTCTNTTTGCTGGAGGTTTATTTGGAGTTTTAACTCAAAAAAATGCAATGCGTATCTTAATTTCAGTCGAAATTATGCTGAACTCTGCAAATCTAGCAATGGTTGCTTTCAATGGTATGTTTGGGTTAGGTATTGGTAATNTAGATGGTTGGATTTTCGCTTTAATAGTAATNGGTGTTGCCGCTGCAGAAGCAGCAATAGGTCTTGCAATATTTTTATCAGTTTATAGAAATTTTGGAGAAATTACTGTATCCAATATATTTACACTNAAAGAACAGGAGGTAGCAAACTAATGGCAGAAGAAAGTTTAATAAATCTNGTTGANAATGATACNTTAATCACTTTAGCTGCTCTNGTCATANTTATACCGTTTCTAACAGGTATCGCTCTGTTGATTATGAGAGCAATTGAAATTAAAAAAAGCATAGATACNGATACTAAATTCAAGTTTGATGAAAACTTAACAGGTAACATTGGCGTAGCAGGATTAGGCGGATCAGTAATCATGGCACTAATTGTCACTATTCAATACTTTTCCCAACTTAATTTAACAAAAGAAAATATTAGTCATCCTGTAATTAATTGGGTAGTAGGAGATTATAATTTTCTACCAAGTGGAACTGGCCCTTTCAAATGGGGTATTGCATTAAGTCCTTTAAGCGTCATCATGATGTTACTATTATCTATTATTGCTTTNACTATTCATTTATATGCTACAGAATATATGCACGGAGATAGTGCATTCACANGNTTTTTTGGNACTTTAAACTTTTTTACAGGATCAATGTTTGGCTTTGTTTTATCTTCAAATCTTTTTATGGCCTTTGTTTTCTGGGAATTATTAGGTTTTGCATCATATTTATTGATTGGATATTATTGGCCCAAAGCATCGGCTTCCTCAGCAGCGAAAAAAGCTTTTCTCTATAATAAAGTAGGAGACGTATCATTCATGATCGGTATTGCCTTAATTTGGTCAAGAACAGTTAATCTTACTAATTCAGGACTTATTACGGCCCCCACATTAGACTATTATTGGTTGAAGCACTATGCTCAAATAGGCATTGAAGGATTTGATATGGCTTTCTTGTGGTTACCCTCACTTTTAATTTTTGGTGGTGCTGTTGGTAAATCTGCTCAACTTCCACTATTTGGTTGGTTACCAGAAGCAATGGAAGGTCCCACACCAGTATCCGCATTATTACACAGTTCTACAATGGTAAAAGCAGGATTATTTTTAGGTGCAAGAATATATTCATTATTTTTCACCATTGACCTTACTGACTTATCTATTGTTGAAAATAGCTTTATCTGGTTCACACCTAATTTTATTGCATGGATCGGTACTCTCACTGCACTAGCAGGAGGTTTAATGGCACTAACAGCTGATGATCTAAAGAAAGTATTAGCATTTTCCACAATATCACAATTAGGATTTATAGGATTGGCCTTAGGTGCAGGTGGTCTGACTGCCTCATTTTTCCACTTAATATCTCATGCTACATTTAAATCTTTACTCTTTTTATGTGCAGGAGCTATAATCCATTCAATCCACAAACCTCATGCAAATCTTAGTGAATTAGGAGGTTTGAAAAAGCACATGCCCCATACATATTGGACCATGTTAATTGGTTTATTAGGTTTAGCAGGTGTTCCACTCATGTCTGGTTTCTGGTCAAAAGATGCTGTCCTAT
>PBWW01000071.1 GCA_002728275.1 Candidatus Heimdallarchaeota archaeon | reverse complement strand
ATATTTCTGTTTAAATGCTCATTCCATGTGTATATTCCATATTTCCCCATCCATTTCCCATTTCATTTTTTAATTCACTCATTTCGATTTTATTCAAAACCCCGCTAAATGAATTGACCTTTATCATGTACTCATTGTAACACCATTTAGATTTAATTATGTTTTTTAAATAGCCTCTTTCTAAGTGAAATTGAGCATGCCCATTTGAAATTATACCCACCTCCAACCATTCATTTTCATTATTAGATAATTTCAATTGCAAGCCAGGTAGCTCCTCATTAAGATTTTTATTGGAATAATTTAATTTAATATCTATCTCATTAAATCTTATTTCTCTCTTATATTTTCCCTCAATTATGAAGTATGAGGTTGGATTTATTTTTACTCTTCTATTTTCATTTTTAATTGAATAAAATTTATCTTTTCTCCTAAAATTTTGAAATCCAAAAAAAGGAATGAATGAGGATAATACATTCCCATTTTCAAATACGATCCATACCCATGTCCAGGGTATCAGTGGCCCATTAAATAAAACTCTTTGAAANTATCCTACCCCNGATAAATTTCCTTTAAAATTTAAAGTCTCAAAAANTCCCTTAAAATCAAATTTTTTCCAAGTGACNACNTTTACATTAAATAATTTATTTACAANTTTTGGCTTTATTTCAGTCAATTGAGGGTTTAATATATTTGGATCATTCNTTGAATTNGCTGAAAATTTGATATTTGTATTTTCATTTACAAATTCGGCATTAACNTCAAAATNATNTTTTATGTCTCCTATTAAATTTGCAATGNAATTTTTNTCATNTTGATTATTTTTTGCAATTAAATACCCTTTANNAGACAATTCTGCCTCCATTTCTTGATGGATTACTCCCTCNTGAACTTTTTCACCATCAAAAATCCANCCAACTAAAGTNGTCATNAATTTNGTCTNTGCATTANCTTTTTTTAAATTNTTAATATTCATNCCTTTCTGCCAAATATTTCTGACTCCTATATTTTTACCTGCTTTTGAGGCAAATGCAAACATCAATTGTTTTGGTCCATACCCTTCTTCTTGATCAGGAAATAATAAAAAAAACCACCATGCTGATGAAACATTATTTTGGAGTTCAGGATGAATTTTCCATATTTCATTAAATGCATNATNGTTTAATNTTTCATTATCATTCATTTTCTATATGATTATTACTTCAATAATATACAATAATTTTTTCATTACCCACATTGTAATTAAATTACATTTATCATAATTTATAGCAAGTACATCACATTTAATAGTAAATATTAATATCATTGAAACAGTTTATATTCTGTTCTATTTCGATAATTATTGTGAGTAAAACCAATATAGATAAAATTACCAAACTTAATCTAAAAAATTATCTGAGTTGGTTATCTTATGACGTTGCTAATACATTTTATGCAGGAGGCATTTTNCAACTGATGGCCCTATCATGGGTTTTAGTCAAAGGACAAGAAAATGGTTTATCTTATATCGAAGCAAATAACATGTTTCAAATTACTCTCTCAGTGTCATCTATATTCATGGCAATTATGTTACCTATTTTAGGCTCCATCAGTGATGTATTAAATGAACGTAAACGATTTCTCCTAGTTTTCACAGCTATAGCAATAATTTCGACTTATTTTTTTAGTATTGCATCAAATATTTATGTTATATTGGTCGTATTTTCAATATCAATGATATTTTATCAATGGGCTCAAGTGTTTTATGACTCACAATTACAAGGAGTTGTTCCACCAGGAAGAGAAGCACAATTATCATCAATTGCGGTNGCGATAGGTTACCTTGGTGGTGGTTTTGTAATTGTTTATGCAGCATTTCTTTCTTCAAATGCTCCAAATGCCGATCCGTTACAAGGCCCCTTAACATTAGGTTATTTTCCGGAATTGATATATTTGATTATAGGTGGTTTTTTTGTATTTTCATTACCCATGATTTTAGTCAACGAAATAGATTGGGCATCATTAAGCACTAACTCAAATGATGCTGCCTTAATTGATAAATCTCCAGTCAAATTCAAAGAATTAATTAAATCAAGCTTTAAGGAATTGAAAGATACTTTTATTTCGATTAAAGATGAGAACAGAGGCATGTTATATTACATTCTTGCATGTTTTATCATCACTGATTTTGCAAATTTATTTGTTTTAATTAATGCCGCATATTTTCGTGATGGTTTGAACTTAAATGAGGATATTGTACTNAATATCTCTATACTTTTTGGAGCCAGTATTGTTTTATTTTCATATTTTATAGGTAAAATCGCTGATAGTTACGGNGCAAAGAGAGCATTTCAGGTGATNGGNATAATTTGGACCTTAAACTTGTTAATTGCTGTTTTCATAGATTTGCCCATTATAATTGGATCTTTCGAATATACCCTGCCTATCAACACCGTCTACATCATTGCTGTTCTCATGGGGCCTGCATTTTCAGGTATATGGATTTCACAAAGACAAATGGTGTTAGAGTTAGTTCCATCAGAAAAAGAAATCGGCAGATATTTTGGTATTACAAAATTTTCAGGTAAAATNTCCTCTGCATTTGGTCCCCTTATTTGGGCAGGATTACTTATTTTTGGAGAGTCCATNTTAGATTTTAATTTAACNAACTCATATCGAGTTGCAATATTTGGNATGGCATTCTTTTTGGTTATCGGTTTTTTGATTTTACANTATAAAGTTCCTAACAAACATCAAGAATTTAAAAAACGTAAAATTGATTTATTATCTGCTTTAGAGTATAATAATTCAAATTAATTAATCGTTTTAATCACTTTTAATTTCCTCTTGAATAAAATGTATATATTATACAACATACGATAATATATGAACGCTTTTCCTAATCCTAATGATATATTTAAAGGAGAAAAAGTAATATTTGCAACTGGATATCAGGTTAAAAGAAGTCATATTCGGCAACATTTAATTTTGGGAGGGGTTATTAGTCTAACAATTATCGGAATAGTCATAGGAATTCCTATGCTATTAAGAGGATGGTATTTAGCTAAAAATTTTAGGAAAACAATAATTATNACCGAAACCAAATTTTACTTATATCATCACACAAATAATGTTTTCAATTTTGATCTCTCAATGCTATCTAATGTCATGTGGAGATCAACTTTCATGGGTTTCCTTGAATTAAGATTTGTATTAAATAATGGGCTTGATTATATTACCAAAGGAAATTTTTATGACAATGAAATTCAAATACTAATCAACATTCTAAAAAATCAAAGAGGATTAAATTAAAATTTAATAATTATATTCATAATATTGTCTTTATCAAAAATGAATATACGAACGCAACTTCTTTTAAATAATCGTATCTACCAGATGATCCACCATGCCCAGCACTCATATTAGTTTTAAGTAGTAATACATTATTATCCTTTTTTATCTTTCTCAGTTTGGCTACCCATTTTGCAGGCTCCCAGTAATGAACTCTTGGATCATTTAAACCTGCCATGACTAACATGTTAGGATAATACTTCGAATTAATACCTACTTGGTCATAAGGAGAATAACTCATCATATATTCAAAATATTCTAAATTATTAGGGTTCCCCCATTCTAAATATTCAAAAGTTGTCAAAGGAATGCTATCATCTAACATGGTATTTATCACATCTACAAATGGTACTTGAGCTACTACTGATTTAAACAATTGAGGTTCTATATTTGTTACTGCTCCCATTAACAAACCTCCTGCTGATCCTCCTTGTATAGCTAATTTTTCAGATGAGGTATACCCATTTTGTATCAAAAATTTAGCAGAATCAATAAAATCATAAAACGTATTTTTTTTCTTTAACAATTTTCCATCATGATACCATTTTTTTCCTAACATCGCTCCTCCTCTTATATGAGCGATTACAAATACTATTCCCCGTTCAAGTAATGAAATAATTTTTGAATTAAAATTAGGTTCTATTGTAATTCCATAACTTCCATAACCATATAAAAGTAAAGGACTTGTTCCTTGATTTTCTTTTTTGGAAACAATTGTTAACGGAATTTTTTCACCATCTCTTGCAAGTGCGTATTCCCTATTAACTACAAAATCATCTTTGTTGTATTTATTTATAATTTCCTTTTTCTTTTCTAAAAGCATTTTTGTTTCAATATCATAATCATATACCGTTGATGGTGTTACAGGAGACGAATATCTTACTCTCAACAAATTAGTTTTGAAATTAGGATTTGCCCCTAAACCAACCACATATACATCGTCATGAAATTTTATACTATGATCACTAAAGGTATCTAAATTAAAAATACGTATTCCTGAAATTCCATTTTCTCTATATTCTAATACTCCAAAACTTTCAAATAACTTTATTGACTTTAGTCTACGAGTTGTATTGGTTGGGACCAATTCTACCCAATTTTCTGTATCATTTTTTCCAACTTTTGTTCTGCAAAATCTAAAATTTATTGCATTATCTGACGTTATAAAATAAAAATAACCACCATGATGATCTATATCAAATTCAACTTGATCCTTTTGATGATTAAAAGTTATTACTGAATTTGTCGGCCCCTCCAAATCTATATATTTAATCACACTACTTTCCCTTCCATAAGACTCAATGAATAAGAATTTTTTATCAGATGATAGAAACGCTCCTACCCCAAATTCTTTATTTTCCTCTTCATATATTAGTAAATCTGGATCTGAACTTCTGATTGAATGCTGAAATATCCTATAACTTCTTTTTATGTCGTCGATTGTGTTATAATATAAATTCTTATTTGGTGAAAATAATACTCTTCCCCCTGTGTTTTCTATGTTATAATCCAATGTTTTTCCTGATTTCAAATCCTTAACATAGATTGTATATACTTCTGCTCCTGTTTCATCAATAGAATATGCCATTAAATCATGATCAGAATTTATATCTAAACCTCCTAACCTTGAATATTTTTTTCCATCACTAATTTTATTCATATCCAATAATATTTCCTCTTTCGCTTCCATTGTCTCAAATTTTCGACAATATATTGAATAATTTTTTCCTTTTTCAGTTCTTGAATAATAATAATAATTCCCTTCTTTTGTAGGTACAGTTTGATCTGTTTCATTGATTCTATTTTTCATTTCTTTGAATAAATCCGATTGCAAGTTCTCTGTATCTTTCATGATTTTTGAAGTATATTCATTTTCTTGATTTAGATAATCGATAACATCTTGGTTCTCTTTATCTCTCATATAATAATATGAATCATTCCATTTTTGTCCATGAATTGACACCATATGTCTCTTTCTTTTAGCCATTGGGGGTTTAATATTATGCTCATCTACATTCATTTAGTTTCAGAATTTAATCATTATTTGTTTTGAATAAAAATTTAATCAATAAACATATCATATTTTGTTAATATTCTTTCTCTTATCAAATCTAATTTTTCAAGTAAAGTTCCTTTAAACTCATCTTGTGCCTCTAATATTATTTCTTCCATAATATCTCCATTCCTTTTAGCAATATGATATTCTAATTCTGGATGAAATGTCACACTCGCGTATTTTGATATAATGTCATCATACGTCTCATATAGTTTTAATTCAATATTTTTCCTCTCCAAAAATGCTCCATCTGCAACACCATCTCTCATTTCCAAAAAGTTATCAAATGATAATTGTGCAATCGCATCACCATTTGGTTTTCTTTTTATTGAAAATTCATTGATGATATCTCCCCATTCCTTTCCACTTTCTACTAACTCTAATAATTCTTTACAATCTTCAAAAGCTGCGTTCATTCCTTGTCCATAAAATGGGATTATTGCATGAGCTGCATCTCCAATTAATACCGCATTTCCTTTATTCCATGGTTCACACTTTATAGTTCCTAAATTTCCTGTTGGGTTATTTTTCATATCATGGACTAGATTTGGCATTAAATCTTTTATATCTTTAAAATGTAAATCAAAAAATTCATTTATCTTGTCATCTTCAAGTAAACTACTAAAACCCGCATTTCCTTCATGTGGGGAAAATAAAGTTACAGTAAATGATCCATCTGTATTCGGTAATGCAATCATTACAAAAGGAATTCCTTCATGAGTTCTTGGCCAAATATGCAACCCATTTTTATCTAATAGATGTGTATTATTTGGGCCTGAAGGGATTTCTAATTCCTTATAACCGTAGTTCATAAAATTTTGAGAATAATTAAATTTGTCCATTCTCATCATAGATTGTCTTATTGCAGAGCCCGCTCCATCAGAAGCAATAATTGCTTTAGGGAATATTTTTATTATTTCATTGTTTTTATTTTCCAAAGTAACTGAGTTATCGATATCACTAAATGACAAGCATTTATGTTCAAAAATAAGAGATACAGTTTTTAATTTTTCAGCTTCATTCAATAAGAACCTGTTTAAATCCACTCTCGATACAGAATTTATTACTTCAGAATCATTTTTTCCATATGATTGATACTTTATCTCATAATCTGCGTCATGTATCATTCTTCCTTTCATTGGAATTAACATTGATTGTACTTTGTCTCTTGCATTTATTTTGTCCAATGCTGCCAATCCTCGATGGGATAGTGCTAAATTAATAGACCTTCCTCCCTCATATTTGATGTCTCTAATATCCTTCCCTCTCTCAAATAATGTTACATTATATCCTCTTTGTCCTAACATAGTAGCCATTAATGATCCTGCTAAACCACCACCTATTATGACATAATCATATTTTTCCACAGATCTCTATTACAATCATCATTAAAATATATACATTTTAAAGAATAAATTAACTTTCTCTTTTTAAAACTTTCATCAATATTTCTTTAAATCTTAATATGTCCATGAATGAGTTATAAAGTGGTACAAAGGCGACTCTGATTATATCTGGTTCTCGCCAATCACAAACAACTCCGTTATCTTTTAATTTTTGATAAATTCCTTTTGCGTGATTTAAAATTCTAATTGATAGTTGAGAACCTGATAAATTGTTATTTGGAGTAATAATTATAATTTTATCATCTAACTCTAACAATATTTCCCTTGCAAATTTAATCATTTTTTTTCTTTTTTCTATTAAATTAATCATTTTAGCCTCTTCGAATATTTCCATAGATGCTAAAATTGCTGCTAATGACAATATTGGAGGATTACTTAATTGCCATCCCTCTGCTGTATTAATAGGTTTGAAGTTCTCTTCCATCAAAAATCTAGTTTCTTTATCATGTCCCCACCAACCTGCGAATCTATGCACATTTTTGTTTATCATTTTTCTATGAATAAATACTCCTCCAACACTTCCTGGGCCTGAGTTTAAATATTTATATGTGCAGAATACTGCAAAATCTACGTTCCAATCATGTAAATTTAATTCAACATTTCCAACTGCATGTGCTAAATCAAATCCAACTGTAATTCCATAGTTATGGCCCCATTCAACGATTGATTTCATGTCAAATGTTTGACCACTATAATAGTTGACTCCTCCCAACATAATTAATGATAATGTATCTTTATTCATCTCAATTATTTCTTTTATTTTTTGATTACTGATCTCTACATCCATATCATTTTCTAATTCGATTAATACCTCTTTTGGATCTAATCCTCTAAATTGTATTTGTGACTTTATCGCATATATATCTGAGGGGAAAGCTGATTTTTCTATTAAAATCTTATTCCTCTTTCCTTTTGGGTTATAAAATGAAACCATGAGTAAATGTAAATTTACAGTCAAGGTATTCATTATGACTACTTCATCGTCCATCGCACCAACTATTTTTGCTATAGGTTTAGATAAAAATTCATGATAAGGTAACCAGGGGGTTTCAGATTCAAAATGCCCCTCTACACCATATTTTTTCCAGTCTTTAAGTTCTTTCAAAACATATTTTTCAGTATCTTTCGGTTGTAATCCTAAAGAATTTCCATTAAGATATATTATATCATCTACATAATCAGGGAAATGGAATTTTTCTCTAAAATGCTTTAATTTATCATCCTCGTCTAATTTTAATGCAACCTCTCTCTCAGATATAATTACCAAAGCTCCTAATCATATCTCGAGAATACATTATTTTTATTAAACATTAATTTAAATAATTAATTTATTGTAATCTTCTTTCCATCAAAAGTTATTAATTTATCCTTTCCTAATTTTTCAATTATTTTATCAAATCTTAATTGATCAAAATATATCATATCTTTTTTTATTTCTTTAAACAAAGTATCATAATTTATAATTGGATTATTCACCAAAATACTAATTATTTTTCCACGTACTTGTCTATTTGAATTCTTAAATTTCTGAATTTTTGTACGATTTACATGAATTGTATTTTTATATTTTTCACTGGATCCCAAATCCATCATTGCATTGTGATAATCTCTTGAACTACCTTTGGGCATTAATTTATCTGCTAAACGTTGTATTTCTTTTTCTCCATCATCTCTATGAATAAAATTTTCTGATAGCAATATTTTCTTAATATTTGTATCCACTGCTGCATAATCCTTATTAAATGCAAAAATAGGTATCGCTCTCGAGGTATATTCTCCAATTCCTTTTAATTTTATCAATTCTTCTTTATCAGATGGGAATCTACCCATTTTCAGTATCTCAATTGCAGCATCTTTTAACCATAATGCTCTTCTATTATATCCTAATCCTTGCCATAATTTCAGCAAGTCAATTTTTTTGCTTTTTGCTAAACTTTCAAGATTACTGTATTTTTTTACAAATATATTGTATTTATCTATAACTCTGTTCACTTGTGTTTGTTGCAACATAAATTCAGATACCATTATTTTATACGGATCTTTGGTTTCTCTCCATGGTAATATTCTTTTATTTTGCTCCCACCATCCAAATAATTCCCTTAAGAATTTTGTACGCTTGTTTTGATCCATGTACTTCTGCCTTCCACACCTAGTATGTTATACCATAAATAACTAATTTATGTTATTTATTAATTTATATCTTCAAACTTTAATTATTTGAGTAATCTCATTATATTCGAAGGTTTAATTTAAATAATTCAATAAAGAACAGATTATAGATTCGAATATTTGAAGAACTACTTCAACTTTTAATCTAATTTCATATGGGGGTATGAAATATGATGAATAATTTTGACTCAAAAGATAATTTAGACCGCCTTGAAAATGAAAAAAATTATTGTTCCGATTGTGGTGGGAAAACTATAGTCAAAGATTATCAAAGAGGTGATTATATTTGTGCCGAATGTGGTATGATTATATCTGATCAAATTATCGATGATAGCCCTGAATGGCGTTCTTATAATGCTGTAGACAATGCCAAAAAAAGTCGTATAGGCTCACCTATGAATATAAATTTACATGATAAAGGATTATCTACTAAAATTGGCAATGAAAACATCGATGGTCAAGGAAACAAATTATCCCCCACTCAAAAATCTCAATTCTATCGTTTAAGAAAATGGAATGCGAGAGCACGAATAAGTTCTAGCCAAGATCGAAATTTGGTTCAAGCTATGAATGAATTAGATCGAATAGGTTCACAATTGGGCTTGCCAAAAGGAGTCAAAGAAACCGCATCAGTGATATATCGAAACGCTATTAGAAATAACTTGATTAGGGGTAGATCAATTGAAGCTATGGTTGTAGCATCTGCTTATGCCGCTGCGAGGCAAAGACGTGTGCCAAGAACTCTAGACGAAATGGCCAAACATAGTCGTATAAGTAAAAAAGAGTTAGGTCGTTGTTACCGACTCCTTTTAGTTGAGTTAAAATTAAAGATCCCTTTAGCATCTCCTACTGATTATATAAGTCGTTTTTCAGCCGATCTAAAATTGACAGGAACTACTGCAAGAAAGGCAATAGATTTAGTCAATTTGGCTAAACGTAAAGGCATAACTACAGGAAAAGACCCTACTGGATTAGCTGCAGCTGCTTTATATATTGCAGGAATGGGTGAAGGTGAACGTAGAACTCAAAGAGAAATTGCTGAAGCCGCAACAGTAACTGAAGTCACTGTTAGAAATCGATACAAAGAATTGACAACTAAATTAGATCTAAATGAATTATGAAAAATTAAATATTTAATCGTCTTATTCATCAAGTATATTTTATATACTTTGAACACAAGCTCAATAATGTAGCTATAGATGTCTCGTTTTTCAAGGGGTTCAGGTATATTATTACATCCGACCTCAATTCCATCCGAATATGGCATAGGAGATTTAGGCGAAAATTTAATCAAATTTTTAGAGTTACTAAAAGATAATGCACAAAAATATTGGCAGATCTTGCCAATAGGGCCGACCGGATATGGTGATAGTCCATATCAAAGCCTTTCTTCGTTTGCAGGTAACCCTTTACTCATATCGATTGATGATTTAATTGCACAAAATTTAATTTCTTCCTCAAATTTAAATGAAAAATTTAATACACGATATATTAATTTTGCCAAGGTAAAAAAATTTAAATTTAAAATTTTAAAAGAAGCATCAAGAAACTTTGATTACAGTAATCCTAATTTTCAAGCCTTCAAAAAAACAAATAATGACTGGTTGAGTGGGTACTCAACTTATATGGCACTAAAAGAAGCTCATAGTGAACTACCCTGGTATCTCTGGGACTCCAAATATCGTGATCCAGTATCGTCTTCAGTCTCTAAATTTCAAAACGAATTTTCCTTTAAGATTGATTTTCATGATTTTACTCAATATATTTTTTATGAACAATGGTCTAAAATTAAAATGTATACCAAAAATCATGGGATTTCTATAATTGGTGATTTGCCAATTTTTGTAGCCCATGACTCTGCAGATGTCTGGTTAAATCAAAGTCTATATTTTTTAAATTCTGATCGAACACTTAAATATCAAGCTGGTGTTCCACCCGATTATTTCAGCTCTACCGGGCAACTTTGGGGGAACCCTCTTTACAATTGGGAATTTGAGTACGTTAAAATTTATGATTTTTGGCTATCCCGAATAAAAAATTCATTAAATTTAGTAGATATTCTGCGTTTGGATCATTTTAGAGGTTTTGATGCATATTGGTGTGTACCAGGTAAAGATCAAAATGCAATCAATGGAACTTGGAAAAAAGGTCCAGGTCGTGATTTTTTTCATCATATAAATGACAAATTGGGGGACTTACCATTTATAGCTGAAGATCTTGGTTTTATAACAGAGTCTGTGAAAGAATTAAGGGATGATTTTCAATTTCCAGGTATGAAAATTTTACATTATGCATTTTCTGATACTCAAGACTCAAAAAATGAGTTTCTACCTCATAATTATTCTCCTAATTGTGTAGTATATATCGGCACTCATGATAATGATACAACAATAGGTTGGTGGGGTAACCAATCTGAAGAAATTAAAAACCATGTCCTTAATTATTCTAATAGTACTCAAAATGATATTATATCTATTTTTCTTGAATTAGCATCTTCCTCAAAAGCAGCTATCTCTATATTTACACTACAGGATATCATGCGGCTTGACACTACTCATAGGATGAATTTACCAGGTACTTCTGAGGGAAATTGGCAATGGAGGTTTAAATTTGAAGACTTAAATCTTGATTATATGGCTCAATTAAAGCAACTCACAATTGAGAATAAGCGATCTTAATTACTAATCAATCGTGGGTCTGTACATTTTCATTACATATTCTTTCAACATTCTCTTCGAAGAAAACAAACTAATACTATCATAAATTGATCTCTTCGTAACTTTTATCCATTCATTTGGAATATTTTTCTTGTCTCTATTATAATACAAAGGTACTATTTCATTCTCTAAAATGTCATATAAGTTTTCAGAATCTAACATACTTTGTTCATCTGCATTCTCCATTTCAATTCCATCACTAATTACCCAGCCATTTATACCATGATTTGCACATTCTACCCACCAACCATCTAACGTTGAAAAATGAGGAACTCCATTTTGAGCTGCTTTCATACCGGATGTCCCAGATGCTTCATATGGTCTTAATGGCGTATTTAGCCATATATCTACTCCTTGAACTAAATATTTAGCAGAATGTAAATCATAATCTTCTACAAATGCCACCCTACCTAAATTTTCCTCAGACAATGCTTCTCTATATATTGATTGGATTAAATGTTTTCCAGGATCATCAGCAGGATGTGCTTTACCTGCGAATATAATTTGTACTGGCATATCCTCATTATTCATTATTTTTCGTATTCTATTAATATCTTTGAATATTAAATTCGCTCTCTTGTATGTTGCAAATCTTCTTGCAAATCCGATTGTCAAGGCTTTAGGATCTAAAAATGCACCCGATGCCAATATTTGTTCACTACCAATTTGTTTATTTTTTCTTTTTCTTCTTGCATATTCTCTTATATATTCAATTAGTCTAATTTTATTTTTCATATGGGAATCCCAAAATTCATTATTAGGGATTTGATCAAGGTTATCCCAAATCATTTGATTATCTATTTCATCAATCCAATTTTCAGATATGTATTTTTCATATAATTTCCTCATTTTGCCTGCTATAAATGTAGGGGAATGAATTCCATTTGTGATACCAATGATTTTGGTATTTTCATAATTTTTAGTAAGTATTTCTTTCCACATATTTTTGGTAACCTCTAAATGCAATTGGGATACTGAATTGACAATATGTGCTGTATTTATTCCTAAAATAGTCATATTAAATCTATTATCATTTCCTTCAATGTTAACGCCTAAATCAAAAAATTGTTTTTTATCTATCCCTAATCTATCTATCAGATAATTTAATTTATTTTCAACTAAATCTAATGGGAACGCATCATGTCCAGCTGGTACAGGAGTATGTGTTGTAAATACAGTTGATTTTTTCACGACTTCAAATGCATCTGTATAATCTAACCCTTTTTCAATCTCTCGTAACATTCTTTTGATTGATATGAATGCGCAATGTCCCTCATTTAGATGCCATACTTTAGGTTGATATTTCAGCTCGTGTAATAATTCTTCTCCTGCTATTGCCAATACGATTTCCTGATTTATCCTCATTTCTTGATCTCCACCATATAGCCTATGGGATAATGTCCTATACCATGGTTTGTTATCATTTATGTCTGTATCTAATAAATAGAGTTCAACATTTCCTACTTTTAATTGCCAGGCAATTACTTTGATAATATCATTTCCAACAGTCACCTTTAGCTTTAAAAGATCCCCATTATTGTCTTTCACAACCTTTAGTGGAACATTTTCCATATTAATTGGTTCTGAAATTGCTTCTTGCCAACCATGTGAAGGAATTCGTTGAGTGAAGTACCCTCTTCCATATAGAAATCCTATTGCAACCATTGGCACTCCCAAATCCGATGCTTCCTTTATAGTGTCTCCTGCCAAAACTCCTAATCCGCCCGAGTAAATTGGTAATGATTGATGTATCCCAAATTCCATACTAAAATATGCTATGTGGTGATTATTTAGCTCATAATTTTTTGAATACCACTTTTGGTCTTTCATTAAATATTTATCATACGCAATAATCGTATCATCATAATATTTTAAAAAATCTTCATCATTAGATTTTGCTAATAGAACTTCATCTGAAATCTCATTAAGCATCCTATATGCATTATGGCGTGTCCTTAACCATGACTGTCTATCTAATTGCCTAAACAATTCTCTTCCCTCATGGTTCCATGACCACCACAAATTGGATGTCAACTCATTTAGTCTACTTATTCTTTCAGGTAAATTTCTACTTGCCATTTTGCTCGCCTATTTTTTAAAAACCTTGTTCATAAATCATCCATACTAAATCTGCCGTTCTCGCAGAATATCCCCATTCATTGTCATACCAACGCTGCATAGAGTTTCATGTTTCCAGCTGGCGAACCCGATCCAGTATATCGGTAGGAGATATCGATGTTGTAGCTGCT
>PBWW01000070.1 GCA_002728275.1 Candidatus Heimdallarchaeota archaeon | reverse complement strand
ATAAGACAAATAACAAAAAATATTGCGATATAAGGCTTGTAAATAGATATTTTTAATAAAATTTAATTTAAGCCTATTAAAAAAACTATATGAAATATTTATAACACTAAAAAATTAAAACGCTTAAAACGCATTACATGAGCTAAAATTTTAATGGTAATGTGAAAATAGTAAAGTTATACGCAATTACAAATAAAATACTAATATACGATATATCAATTTAAAAAATTATTTTTTTAATATAATTTCAAATTTAAGAAAAGTTTTTCTAATAATATAGGTGAATAAAATTATGACTAAAAATAGATTCATGGCAGATGCCATAAAAAATATTGCAAAAATAAATCCAAAATTTAAACCAAAAGATGGAGATAGATATTTAGTAAAATACTTAGGTGAATTAGATGAACTCAAAATGCTAAAAGATCTTGAATGTGATGTCTCATATAATTCCGCTACTAGAGAGATAAATTTGTACAAAAAAGATGTAACTGACTCAATTTTAAAAAGTTTCAATATAGATGACATAATTGATACTAAAACGCAAAAAGGTGGCATGTTTAAGGGAAAGGATAAAGTTGAGATTACATTCAAAGCTTTCATGCTTAAATTAGAACTATTAGAGGTTTCAGGATTGGAATTTCAAGCATTATTACAAACATGGGATAATATGGAAACAAGTTTAGTTGATACAATTGTAGAGACTGTAGATACAGTTACGAATGCTAAAGTAGCATCAAATATTGCGAATATTGGAAAAAATATCGCTAGTAGTGCAATTGGTGCGATAAAAAAAGATGAGAAAGAAAAACAGTGATTTAATTGTCTAAAAAACAAAAAAATCAAAATAAATCTGTTAACGATCGAATAGATCAATTCTTAATTAACAAGTTTAAATTTATTACTAAGAAAAATATTGTAATAGAAAAAGTTCAAGAACGATCAGACTCATTCATTGAAAACTTACAAAAAAATATTAAGAAATTATATTATCTTTTAATTTCTAAGAAAAAACACAATAACCAAATTTATGTCAATATAGTAGATATTGTATCAATAAATATCGAAATAATTGATTTAGCTAAATTAAAGTCTGTAGCATATGTTAAATATTTTAATAATTTATTTTATGAGTATAATAAGTTATTTCGAACATTTCAATTTGATCAAAAAGCAGATATCATTAGATTTGAATTTCAAAACTGGAAGAATGAAATTGAACAACTTAATCCGGATGATTTGTTATCTGAAACACAATGTAACAAAATTGCTTTAGATGCACAAAAATGGTTGTCTGAATTAAAGGAATTATTGAGAGGTCATAAAATATAATAGTATAAATTAATCTAAATTTAACTAGCTAATGGGTTGCCGTTGGAGTCTTTATATGACCCTAGTATCATTCTTACGAAATCAATGATCACCCCAAATCCCCCTATTCCGAAAGTAAGTAAATATACTATTCCCAATACGGTGTGTCCTGTGTAAAATCTATGGATGCCAAAGCCCCCTAAGAAGAAACACAATAGAATTGCTACAATTTTATTTTTGCTTGATGGATTTTCCATAATTAATTATTTAAAATGAACTTAAAAACCCATTTAGCGTTAATTAATAATTTATTAATAAAATTATTCTAAAAAGGAAACGGAACAAATCCACCTTCAAAAACAAGAAAATAAATAAATAACCCGGTTAAAGAAAGTGTTCTAATAACATTGAATATTTTAAATCGTTGAGCTTTTTTAGTATCTAATACAGTTTCATTCCATTCAAAATTAGGATCTTTCATATCATAATTATCAAAAAATGACTCATCATTATTATAATTAATTGGTAATAATACTTGATTATTTTTTCTACCACTTTTCATACTTATTCTAATATAATTTTTAATACTAGCATTGACACCATCTATACTGCTTATGGGTATATTTGGCAATGTGATATCTTTTGGAATTAAATCTAATATATCATATTCACCTAAGTGCATACTCATGGCATAATTATCACGATGTGATTTTGCTTTAATGTTGATCCCAGTAACCAATTCAATTTTAACTGAGTCATAATCCATTGGGATAATTTCATCATAAGAAATATTTATAACATCACCTGCATTATAATCACTTTTAGATAATCTAAATGAATAATTTTCTTTAATTTTTCCTTTAACTGATTGTGAGAATTCGTTTACTAAATTTGGTTTAAATGGAATTAAATAAGTCGAATTATGATCGGGAAATAATTTAATATCTTGTTTAATTCGAACTCTTACTGCATATTCTACACCATCTGAGCCTCCAAATTTCACATTTTTAATTTTGTAATCTGGTGGAATAGTAAAAGATATTTTTTCAGATACGTATTGACTGTAATCAGATGATAACCTATCTTTTTCTACACTTTGTGATGTAATTGCAAATTCATGGGTTTCTTTGGCATATGGCATTACATCAACTCCTAATTATTATTATTACTTTCATAGTAAACTGATGTAACTTCAACACATTCGATTACAACCTCAATTTTTCTTGTCCTGGAGTGTAATTTTGATAAATCAATCTCTATATCTGCATTAACTGTATCTCCTGGGTTATACTCTTCCTTATCAAATCTAACTCTTGCAATGTCTATATCACCAAAATTTTTTGCATAATCTTTATTTGACATAATATTGTTTTCCATAAAAATATATTAAAACGTTATTAATCAATTATATGCTGAAATAACTATAGATTCAATTATGAGGCTATGGATCTGTATCTTTATAAATACCATAATTATAGATCGTCTCGTGAAATACAAAAATTTTGTGATTTTAAGCATTTTACTTATAACAAGTATTACTTTCGTAATAGACATCAATGTTGATAATAAAACTACAGATAATAGTAAGAATGAACCTGCCCTGTCTCTTAGTGAACATAGTGAATATTATCCTCATCATGTGCCCAATTTTGATATGAATGCTCAATTGATTGCAGCAAATGATAATGATACATTTATCTCTATTTGGAATACTACACTACCAGGAACACTTGATAATAAAACTATTAGATTACCAATTAAGGATTTGGACTCGAGAAATTGCGATGTTGATGTAAATTGGGGAGATGGGAACACCACAAATATAACAGATTGTAGTGACAATAACCAAAAAACACATACATATAATGAACCTGGAATATATAATATTACTATCTCAGGCGATGTTCCGATATTTCAATTTGGTTGGACAAACTCACTCACAGCAGCATCATTAAAAATCATAGAAATTGTTCAATGGGGAAACTTACCAATTAAGGATCATTCATTTTATTTTGCCAATAATTTAGTTTTAACAACAACTGATGCACCTGAGATTATAGGTGATAGTTTAGAGGGGCTTTTCTTTTTGGCATACAATTTAGGTAATTATTCTAACCTCAATTCATGGGATGTATCATCAGTAACAGACATGTCTTCTTTATTTAGGTGTCAAGATTATAATATAGTGAATTATGAACAAATAAGGTGTTATAAGGGAGATCATTTTAACGGTGATATTAGTTTATGGAATGTTTCTTCTGTAATCACTATGAATGCAATGTTTAAAGAAAGTCGAAAAATTGCTCAAAATCTAAATGCATGGGATGTATCCTCAGTTACAGATATGGAAGGTATGTTTGGAAGTGTGTATTTTTCTAATGACAGACAAGTAAATGTTAGTGAATGGGATGTGTCTTCAGTAACTACTTTTAGTTATTTTTCTTCAGTAAGTGATTTTAATTCTGATATTAGTAAGTGGAATGTATCGTCCGCAACTCAGATGAATTTCATGTTTGCATCTAATGATCAATTTAATCAAGACATATCTAATTGGGATGTTTCTTCTGTAACTACAATGGCACATATGTTTAGCGGGGCATATTTATTTGATCAAGATATTGGTAATTGGAATGTATCATCAGTCACGACTATGCATTATATGTTTCATAGATCACAATTTAATCAGAATATATCTAATTGGGACGTTTCTTCTGTAACTGATATGCAGTATATGTTTGGATCAATTTATGGATATATAGATCCAGAAGACCAATATCATTATCAAATGCCACGTTTTAATCAAAATCTTAGTACTTGGAATGTTTCTTCAGTAACTCAAATGGATGGAATGTTTAGAAATAACATTTATTTTAATCAAAGTTTGGATAACTGGGATGTGTCTTCAGTCATAGATATGCAATATATGTTTTGTAATGCGACTTCATTTGATCAAGATATTAGTGCATGGAATATGAGTAAAGTAGACAATATGAATAATATGTTTTGCTCAGCAAATACGTTTTCAACACCTAATTATGACAAATTACTCATTTCATTAGCAAATCAAACATTACAAGATGAAGTAGAATTAAATGTTAATGCCTATTATAGCATAGATGCGTTTAGTGCAAGAGAATCAATTATTGAGAATTATAATTGGACAATTAATGATCTTGGATTATTTGTTCCAACCGAAACTGTAACAGTAACTGAGTCGACGAATAATACTGAAACTTTAACGGAAACTGTCACAAGTACCAATAATCAAAATACCACTATAACAAAGACTGAAACAGGCAATGGTAATAATACCATAACTGAGATTTCAACTATTATGAGTACAATCAGTGAAAATAATGGAAATAGTACTAACACGTTAACTGAAAATAATGACACACCTGATCTTACATCAGCGTTTAGTAATCCTAGTTGGTTAATTTTAGTTGCAGCAGTTGGTGCAGCGGAAATTATTAGGAGAAGAGTATCTTAGGAGAGATAACATGACAGAAAAATATACTCCAATAAAAGCTCCAAAAGGAGGAGTAAAAGTAAAAGGCAAATTGTATAAAGGTGGACAATTTATTCCAAAACAAGTTGTTGAGACTTTATCAAAGAAACAAATCCAAATGGTTAGTGAAGGTAAGGAAGTAAAAGAAAATGAAAATATTGACTTAGGAGAAGTTTCAGAGTCATTATCAAGGTTTGTAGTGGCAGAAACTATTTTATTCGTATTTTACTGGATTGGATCATTATTTTATGAATTTAATTTGTTTATTTTTATGATCATATCAATTTCTGCATTATTAGGAACCTTGATACTACCAATATTTAAATCAACAATACTTGATGTAAAGTCTGGTGTCACTTGGTTTACTGATGGAGTAGTCAATTTTCTTTCCGTAGGATTAACCTTAGTATTTGCATTTTCATTCTTTTAATTATGATTTAATAAATGTCAAAGTAATCCAAATCATCTCTGTTCTTGTATCTATCAACTTATAATCATTTTCGCTATATTGTTGAATTATATCTTGAGGATCATAATAATAAGGATGAAATCTATTGAATAGTCGTCTATACCAGGATAATATCTTGATGTATACTTTTATGAAAATTCGATTGCGTGGAATTGTTAATGAAATTACCTTAGGTTGAAAATTTAGTGTTTTATCTATTACTTCATCTTTATTGGGATGACAACATATCATTCGGTGCATAGATACACCATCAATAGGTTGGTTATCAAAATTTAAAACACTTGATTGAATAAATTCTACATTATCATAATCGAATTCACTTAATCTTCTATTAGAAATATTGATCATTTCATCAGATAAATCAATGCCAATGACTTTGCTTAAATCATGTTTGGCTAATTCAAAGACAACCGAACCGGGGCCAGATCCTATATCGATTGCAGAATCAATATCTTGTTCAATCATTTTGTTAACTTGATGTATTGCGGACTCGGGTATACCTTGTGTTAAATGATCTTCAAGCATTTCGCTAGATCTATCATTAAATTTAGAGTTGATCTTTTTCTCAATTTCCTCAAGAGAGTCCATAGCAGTATTAATTTAAGATATTTATAAAGATTTAAAGAAATTATACTTTAGTAGCACATTTTTTGATATTTATGAACCAAACATTAAATCATCTAAATTTATAGTAAATATGTAATGTTGACGGTAGAAGAATTGAAGGATAATTTAAGTCAAATTATTGGACCAAAACATAGACATCCGTTTGATGAAAAAGCCAAATCACATATGGAGATAGTGGAGTCTATTTTAGTAGAATATTTCAAATCATTTGATTGGAATGTTGAACTTCAAAATGTCAAATTTGATGAATTTACCACTAAATGGGGAGTTACACATAAAAATTTAGATGGAAATAATATAATATGTACCAAACATTTTGATAATTCTAAAGAGACTATGATAATTGCGGCACATCATGATACAGTTCCTTTATCACCCGGTGCGGATGATAATGGCTCTGGATTAATACTATTGATGGCAATTGCAAAGTATTATGAGGTGACCAAATCCGAATATAATATAATGCTGATAAGCTTTGATTTTGAAGAAATTGGCTTAGTTGGATCCGAATTTTTTGCTGCGAACATACGTAATTATTTTCCAGATACATCAAAAATCAAAGGGGTAATAGTTTTAGAAACCTTAGGTTATTATTCACAAAAGCAATTCTTGCCTAAAGGATTTGATGTACTATATCGAAAAGAAATTTCAAAGCTAAAACAAGACAAAATAATAAAAGGAGATTTTTTGACAGTAATATATAATGGTAGATCTAAACATATCATGTCAAAATTTAAAAATATAAATGCAGATTTAAAAATTGGCTATATTAGAGATCCAATTGACAAACCCATAATTGGTAAATTATTAAATAAAATTATTCCTAGTTTGAAGAACTTACTACGAAGTGATCATACACCATTCTGGTTAAGAGATCTACCAGCAGTAATGTTGACTGATACTGCAAATTTTCGTAACCCCAATTACCATCAACCATCTGATTTAGAAGATACATTAGATTATGATAAATTATTAGATATTTATGAAATAATTATAAACGTAATTTATTCATAGATTTGATTTTTAATTTATACTACGATTTAAAATAATCTGATGTGGGCTTATGATATACTAAAGCGTAGATTTGAAATATTGTAAAAATAAGAAGTACAGGATAAAAAATTTCAAAATATGTATCAATCATCAAATTTATTATAATAAAAGCCTCTATTACAAGTAATATTAAGAAAATATTTTTTGTTTGATTATCATATCGATTCAATCCTCGGATAAAATATCTCATAATTAACAGAAGAATTATAGTGGCAATAATAATAAAAAACCACAAAAACCATTCAAATCCCAACCATTCTGCAACAAATAGCAAAAAAATAGCACCACATAAGATACCTATAATATTTAAATAATTAATAATTTGGACTATTGTAAGAGGGATTGTATTTGGTAATTTATCCTTATCGACCATTTTTATCGTATATTAATTAAAATAATAAAAATATAAATATTTCTCACTTATTTAGATAAAAAGAATGCTAAATAATAAAATGAATAATTTTAATTAAAGTTATGTATGAATAAGATATTAATATATTATAGACCTTTGGTAATAGGATTTATATTGGCTACTCAACTTGTAGAACAAGTTACTCAAATAATAAATTGTGATGCAGGATTATGCTTAGCAAGAAACAAAAATTTAACAATCCAAGTAAATTATGCTGCTGCAATATGGCTTTTATTAAACTTAATTAATCAAGATGATCAAGTTCTATTAAATAAATTAAAAGGTAAAATTCATGGTGGACTAACGGTTTATATGGTATTTGTGACTGTTGCGTATCATGTACTTTTAAGCTCTGGCGATCCATATTTTTGGACATTTACAAATTTATCACAACATTATATCGCACCTATTTTATTTTTATTGGATTGGTTTATTTCCAATGACGTTTCATATGATTATTCATTTTTAAAATCATGGTTAATTTATCCATCATTATATTTGGTGTTTGCACTAACTAATGGTGTATTAGGATTATCTTCAAATACAGGGTCTTCATATATTTATGGATTTTTAAATTTTCAAGAATTCGGGTTTATACCAGTTTTAATTGTGGTGATAGCTGTTTATGTATTATTAATTATCTTAAGCGTGCTATCTATATTTTTGAGCAAAAAATTAAATAATGAAATTAATTAAATTATCGTAAATCATTGAAAATTTTACTTACATTTACAGGCTCATCATGCTCTCTCAATGCCATAGGAGTGTTTTGTAATTGAGGAATTTCTTTATCAAAAACAGGCTTAGTTGTATTCTTATAAATTACGCCTTTAGGTATTTTATCACCCCATTGATATGATTTAACCATAGCTTGATTTAGATCAGATGGGTCAAAATCCTTATCTTCAGAGGTATCGTATAATCTTGGTTCATAATAATCAGGTGTGTTAATTTTATTAAATGTAATACAGAATTGAAGTACATCAATTACTGCAAATCCTTCATGTTTTATACCTTCTTCAATCATTTTTTGTAAATGATCATTGTCTGCAGATGAAGATCTTGCGACAAATGTTGCACCAGCAGTTAAGGCTAATTGAGTGGCATTTAATGGCATTTCAATTGTACCATCAGGTGAGGTTGAGGTTTTATAACCAAAATCACTTGTTGGACTTGCTTGACCTGTGGTTAAACCATATGTTTGGTTATTTGGTATTATCAACAACATGTCTGTATTTCTTCTTGCAGCATGTAAAAAGTGGTTACCTCCAATTCCCATCATATCACCATCTCCACCAAATGCAATGACATTTAATCCATGATTACCTAATTTTACGCCTGTTGCCACAGGTAGAGCTCTTCCATGTATAGTATGTAATCCATAAACACCAACTGAATGCATCATTTTACTTGAACAACCAATACCTGCAACTAAAATAGTTTGTGTAGGATCAATTTGTAACTCATAAAGTGCATTTTTAACAGCTTTTAATATTGCAAAATCACCACATCCAGGACACCATTTCGGATGTATTGATGTTTTATATTCACTAGTATCAAACTTTAATTTAATTCCATCTTGATCGATTGACATGAATTATGTTACCTAATGATACTAAAATAATCTAATATTTAATTTCTACAGTTGGTGCTTTAGATTTCACATAAAATGCATAGTAATTCGTTTCAATATTAATTCTATTGTTTACCAAAAAGCTACAAATTAAATAATAATTAAAAAATTAAAATATGTAGATGACTAAATTTCCTAAATTGTCTCAAAAATTAATATTAGAAGCAAAAAAAGGATATCATCAATTTATGAGTGAGGATTTAATAAAATTAGATCATGAAAAAAAATTATATGATGTTGTTGGTATACAGATAAAAACTAAGGCGCATATCACATTAAATAATTTATTTGAAATCCTTAAATGGAGACAACCAGCATTACCTGGACACTTTAAATTAAATAATGAGAAAAGAGTAAAAGAAATTTCTAAATATGCATACAAAACACAAGATGAGGAGATTAGAGTTGCGGTATTAACTTTAATTAAAGGTGTTGGATTGCCCTCTGCAACTCGAATATTAAGTATATCAAACCCGGAACTATATCCAACATATCATAAAATGGGATGGTTGGTATTAAAAAAATGGAATTTTTTAGAAGAGGAATACGGATTAAACACTAACAAATGGATACAATACCTTAATTCATGTAGAACAATAATGGAAAAATATTCAATTTCAGGTAGAGAATTAGATCAAATTTTAATTGCTACCTATCTAAAACATAACTTAAATATTAATTTACAAAAATTTGTTCCCTTAGATGAATTCTTGTAAAGTTTTAATTTATATTATTTTTATAATTTGAATTATAAATTTGTAAAAAATTTAATATAATGCGATTATATCGAAAATATTTATGGAATTAGACATATATGATAAAAAAATTTTAGCATTTTTAAGAAAGGACTCTCAAATGACATTAAAAGATATGGAAGATAAAATTAAATTAAAAATTAGTACCATCCATAACAGAATAAAAAAACTAGAACAAAATGGCATAATAAATGGTTATATGGCGGTGATTGACTATAATGCGATTGATTTTCCATTAGTTGCACACATAATGGTTAGTTTTGAAAAATCAGAAAATACTCCAGATCAACTAATTGTAGCAGAAAACATTTCTNAATTTGAAAGAGTTGAAGAAGTTCATATTATAGCAGGAGAATTTGATATTCTACTGAAAGTTAGAGCAAAACACATAGAAGATTTAGGTATCTTTGTCACAAAAGAGCTTAAAGAAGTAAATGGAGTAGGTGGAACTAGAACCTTAGTATCCTTATCTAATGTGAAGCAATACTATAATGAACCCTTTATTACNGACTTAGTGGCTAAATAAATTTATATAACTAACTTACAGTTGGATCATATTCAGTTTAACTTCCCATTACTATAACATTAATAATAGATTAAGTTTTTACATCAAATATANAGGNATTATAATGAAATATAAATTTTATATTATAGCATTCTTATTAATGGTTCCAGTTATTGGTTTAACTATGCCAGTTCAAGCAGAAGAAGGTGCGGATTTTATCAAAGTAGATAATGTCTANAAAGTCAGAATAGAGTCAGCTCAATGGGAGTTTAAAATCTATGATTTAAATGCAGCTGAAAGAGATGGTATCAATCTCAATCGTGAAATCGATATTAGTAGACAATCACAAGTTGATAGATTAAATTCAGATAAAGCAAAATACGAAGTTAAACANAGTGTNAGTATGCCNGATGCAGTAGTAGACGATCAAATTGAATTTCACTTGTATTCGAGAGACGTACAACATGGGTTCTCTATAAATGAACTTGACCTAGCAGTAGCATTAAACAGACCTTCTGCAGGAAGTGAATTTGGTCAACCAACAGTCGCCACAGTTAGTCTTACAGATGAAGCAACCGATGGTACATTATCAGACTCAAATACAGAAAGTGGAATAACATTTTCTTCATATTGTCACATATTCTGTGGATTAGGTCACCCTGACATGAAAGTAAAATTTAAACTAGGTGGCGGTTCATTTGAATATGGTCCAATTGTATTTTATGCAGCAATTGCTTTAAACTTAGGAATTTTAGGATTTACTTTGAGAAATATCCTAACAAAAGTAGCAGTTATATCTAAAGAAATTCCAGCTGTAAATTAATAATAAAAAATTACTAAAATATATATTTTAAAATTAAAAAAATTATTGTATAAATGCTATTCCTCTTATATGAAAGAATTTGAGAATAATTTGAATACTTATCTGGTTGATAAAAATATGGAAAATAAAAATCATATAATATCTAAAAATCAAGATGTTAGATTAGTCGAATATGAAGGCGATGAACATTCATTATTTACATTATTAGTGGGTGGTGCTGCAGGAGATGGAATTATGTCTGCAGGAAAAATATTTGGGAAAATCATTACAAGAAATAATTATTTTATACAATATTATACAGAATATCCTTCACTAATAAGAGGTGGCCATAATGCAGTATTTGTGCGTGCTTCCAAAGAAGTTGTTAAATCCCAAGTAACTTATATTGATATTTTATTTGCATTAAATTTAGAAACAATTGAATTACACATTAATGAGGTTGTTAATGGAGGATCCGTTGTTTTTGATCCAAGAATTTTAAGGAGAAAAAAAGTTGAAGATTTTAATAGACCAGATATACAATGGAGAAGTATACCGTTACAACAAATGACTATGGATTTAAATGCAGCAAAAGTTATAAGAAACATAATAGGACTTTCCGCTATTGTCAACATGTTAGGATTACCACTTGTAGAATTTCAAGAAATATTAGAAGAAACTTTCAAAAGAAAACCAAAAATTGTAGATTTGAATGTCAAAGCTGCAGAATTAGGATTTAATTATATGAAAGAAAATTATGAGCCATTTAAAATTCAATTAGAAGATTTAGATGATGATGGATTAATGCTAATTACCGGAAATACTGCAACTGCAGCAGGTTTAATTGCTGGAGGGATAGGAGTATATACAGGATATCCAATGAGCCCATCAACAAGTCTATTAGAAACAATGGTGAAATACTCAAAAGAATATGATTATG
>PBWW01000069.1 GCA_002728275.1 Candidatus Heimdallarchaeota archaeon | reverse complement strand
TTTCCAGGATACAAAAGAATGTTTGATAGAATTGGAAAAGAAAGGGGATGGGGAGGAGTGACTATGGATAGATTTCTATTTCAAAATGGTCCTAATGGAGCATATTTAGTTGGTGATGTGGAGGAAGTAGCAAATAAAATAGTAACTCATAGTATGTCTCTGGGTGGATTAAGTAGATTCCAATTTCAAATTGAAAATGAACTTTTAACTCATGAACAAATAATGAATAGTATTGAAATGATAGGTTTAGAAGTCAAACCTAGAGTTCTTGAAATTTTAAATGACAATTAGAATTAGATTTGATTGACAAATTTTCGTGATACATACATGTAGACGGAGCTTAAAATTATAACTCCCATAGTGATTTGAAATCCAATGTTTCCAATTAGTCTATTGATAAGAATAGAAATATCTTGGTTCTCTATAACATCAATGGATATTCCTAACTCGCTTTGTAATTTAGAGGATATTTCATCAACAGAAGTTAATCCTCTCCAAATATGGATAATTTCTCCAGTTTCATCTAATAAGAGAAGACTAGGTATTACGGTTATATTGAAATTTTGTGAAAATATATCATTATGATCTAATCCAAATTCCCAATCTACCTCGAATTCCTCTTTGAAATTTTCAAGCTTTTGTAAAGTATCTGAAATAAAATCTATTGAGATTGATAGAAATGATATATCTGAGGTTTTATCATGAATTTCTTTTAAATGAAGAATTTCAGTTTTACATGGCTCACACCAAGTTGCAAATATATCTATGAGGAGGGGTTTTCCTTGATATGTTGCATATTCAATTTTTTCTGAATTTGATGAAGAAGTAAACGTATAATCAAATTCGTATAAATTATATGAATTAGCTTTTGAGGTTAATAATATTATAAGAAAAATTAAAACTAAATTCATTATATTTTTCATGAATATATTGTTATGTTCTTCATTTTCTAAAAATATAATCTTAAGAGTATAAATTGTTATATGGTATGAATAACTTGGAGGAAACAATTTCATTTATCTATAAGCGATATTTAATTTGATTAATGAATAAGAAATATTTATTTCTATTTTTGTTATTAACTATGAGTACAACTGCACAAGATTTTGAGTCGGACCCAGAGGTTAAAGACATATCTGCAAGAGTTGTTGATGTAAATTGGGAAGTTATGACCAATAATTATGAGTGGATGAATACAAATGTGACGTTTATTAATTTTAATGTAAGTTTAGAGCTTTGGAACCCCTATAATACTGAATTAATTTCTTATGGTAGTAGTTCTTGCAGATGGAATAATGTTGCAGAAGCAACTTTAGAAAAATATGAGTATGAGTATATCGGAAAAATGTGTACAGAAGACTATGGACCTAGAGCCTATCCATCAGGATTATCTTCAGAAAATGAATTTCTAAGTATGGAAATTTATAATGCAACGTTGGAGGAAATACCACAAGGTAAATACTATTTTAGTGGAGGGTATAATTCATTCTTTAATCAGACTGATGGTTTTTATGGGTTAAATTTAACAATTTCTGAGGATGGAAATTTTACCAAAGATTTTGAACCTATAAGATTAGGTTGGGGAGGAGTAAATAGGACCACAGCTCAAGAATTAGATTTTATATGGGTTTTAATTCTACCAACAATGTTATTCACTAAATATATAAAAAATCAAAAGAAAAATCAATTTTGATAGGACACATCTTAAAAGATAATTAAAAAAGAATTCTTTGATGATGATAGATATCATTAGTAGATGGAAAGGGAGAAACCCGAGCAATGCACAAAGTTTAGGATTTCATGAGTATGATGGAGTGGTAAACAATTTAGATAAAGAAAGTATCAAAAAAACTATCGATGAGATAGAGGAGGATCTAAGTATATTAAAGGCGGTTAAGGAACCCGAAGATAAATTAGAAAAATTTGAATATAATTTAGTTAAAAATGAATTAGAAACTGAATTATTTTTTTGGAGAGATGATAGAGAATATGAAAAATCACCAATACCGTATATTGGTCCATTATTTAGCATAGAGGGTACATATGTTTCTAGATCATTTGCAAGTAGAGATGAAAGAATAAAAGCAATAATCAAAATTCAAGAAAAAGCACCTCAAATGTTTGAGCAAGCAAGGATAAATATGATAACTCCGTTGGCCAAAGCTAAACTTATGATGTCGGTAAATTTTTTGGAAGGATTGATAAATTATTTTAATGACAAACTAATTGAATTTGTTTCTAAAACCAATAATGATGAATTACTTGAGAAATGGTCTGATGTAAATGAAAGGTGTATCAATGCTATGATAAAGTTTACATCTGATTTGAAAGAAAAATATTTACCTGAAGCGACCGATGAATTTGCATTGGGAGAAGAAAAATTTTGTGAGATGTTAGAAAAAACTGAAGGAGTTTCTCTTAATGCGGCTCAACTCTTAGAAATTGGTGAAAATGCATTAAATAGAGATTATCAAGATATGGTTAAATTAGCTGATGAAAATAATACTACAGTAGAAAGTATAACTAATGAAATGATGAAAGATATACCCAAACCAGAAGAACTCATAATGAGAACCAATGAGTCGTTAGATAGAACGAGAGATTTCTTGATTGAGAAAGATTTGGTAAGTCTACCTTCAAAAGAGCATTGTGATGTAGTTGATATGCCAGAATATGCAAAACAATTTGCTTTTGCCGCTATGAATACACCTGGTCCATTTGAAAAAGAGGAAGCGAAGGAAGCCTATTATTATGTAAATATTCCCCCACCTGGAACAAATGAAATGGAACTACAACAAAGAATGTCATTTTTCAATTTAGCGCAATTAGAATTAGTGACAATACATGAGGCTTGGCCAGGACATTACCTACAATTATTGGTGAATAATAAAAGTAAATCTGATATTGCCAAAATGTTTGCAAGATCAACCACTTTGATAGAAGGGTGGGGGCTTTATACTGAAAAAATGATTATTGATGAAGGTTATGATAAACTTGATTTAGTAAAATTGAGAATGGCCCAATTGAAAGCATCTGCTATGAGGGCAGCGAGATTTGTTTCTGCAGTTAAAATGCATTGTTATGGATTACAGCCCCAAGAAGCAATGACAGAAATATTTATGAAAAAAGCATTTATGACAGAGGCAATGGCAAGAATTGAGGCTAATAGAGGCACTATTAATCCAATGTATCTTAATTACACACTTGGAAAAGAGATGATCTATAAATTAAGAGAGGATTATAAAAAAGAGAAAGGTGACAAATTCAAATTAAAAGAATTTCATGATGAAATGTTATCATTTGCATCTCCTCCAATCGCAGTCTTGAGAAAAATGATGTTAGTTAATCCTGGAAAGAAAGAAGATTTTCTTTAGAATTATTATTAGAATTAAATGATAATTTACTTTATCGAAGATTTTTAAAGATAAGATGATTATTTATATTTATGGTAATTGAATTAAGTTTGGTTGACAAATTTGTCGACATAAAACCTGCAGCAAGAGTTGAGATCAAGAGACAATTAGAATTAAATAGTGATCCTAATGCGTCAGTAAGGATAATTGTAGTCATTGATCGTTACAGTGGTTATGTATTTGATTTGGAATTTGACTCACCCAAAGAAGGAGATTATAAAGTTGTGATTGATAATATACCTATAATTACAAATAAATCATTTATGGACTATGTTAAAGGGATGGCAATTGATTTTGATAGTGAAGTTCCTGCATTTAGTTTGAAAAATGAAAACCCTAGTTATAACTGTGTACCCGGATCAAAATATGAATGTCCATCATGTAATTTGTATGAAGAAGATGAATAGGGGAATTTAAAATGAAATGGGAATTTGTTGAATTAAGAGAATTATTTGATAAGTTGATTAATCAAGCAAAATTATGGAGTCCTGATGAAGTGTTAGTTAATACAAAAAAATTGGGGGATTTAGTTGAATTTCAACTTCAAAAGTTTGATGATGGAAAATACAGATCAGATAGAAATGAATGTGTTGGATTTTTTGATTCAATTAATAAATTCATAGAAACAAATTTACCAATATCTTTAGACCATTTTGAGGTATTAGTAAAACAATATCGAGAGAGGATCTCACCATATCCACATTATTCGGGTATTAAATTACAAATCCCATTAGAATTATCTGAAATTAAAAATTATACTACCGATAATATTCCAAAAAATAATAAAGATGATGATACCAGTGGAGGGGCCACTACATTAAAGCTAATGTAAGAATATATCAAAAATACAATAGAAGTAGTTTAATATCATACATCATATCTTATTATGAGGAAACAAGGATGTGTTGTTTTATTATACACTTCAGTTTTAATTTATGAAATAAGAAGAAATAGTGCATGCTTTAACTTAAATTATGGTGATATGATATGAATTCAGGTGACCAAAAAACTAAATTTAATCCAGTATCTCCTATGAATGATTTTCCTTCAATGGAAGAGAAAATTTTAGAAATGTGGGAGACAAATAAAATATATGAAAAAACTCAAGAATTGAGATCAGAAAATGGAGAGAAATATACTTGGTTAGAAGGACCCCCTACAGCTAATGGGATGCCCCATGCAGGTCATGCTTTGACTAGGACATTAAAAGATGTCATGCTAAGATATCAAACCATGAAAGGGAAATATGTATACCCAAGAATTGGTGGATGGGATTGTCACGGTCTGCCAGTTGAATTGGAGATCGAAAAAGAATTGGGACTTAATTCAAAACAAGACATAGAAAATTATGGTATTGCTGAATTCAATGCAAAATGTAGAGAAAGTGTACTCAGATATACTCAAGAATGGATTGATATGTCAAAAAGAATTGGTTTTTGGTTAGATATGGAAAACTCATATGTTACAATGAGTGATAATTACATTGAGTCCGTTTGGTGGTCGTTGAAGAGATTATATGAAAAAGGATTAATTTACAAAGGAACGAGAGTAGCTCCTTATTGTTCAAGATGTGGAACTACATTATCATCACATGAATTAGCTCANGGATATAAAGAGGTTAAAGATCCTGCGGTATATGTAAAATTTGAGGCTGANGATGATGATTTTAAGTATTTAGCGTGGACTACCACACCATGGACATTAATTTCAAATGTATTACTGAGTGTAAATCCNGAATATGATTATGTTGTTGTAGACTATAATGATGAGAAATTACTAATGGCTGAGGCTTTAGTAAAGAAAGTTTTGGAGTTTGAGGAAAATGAGGAACCTAAAATTGTAAAAAGGTTCAAAGGTAAAGAGTTGGAGGGAAGAAAATATAAGCCAATATTTCCTTATTTTCAAGATCTTAGTAAACAAGAAAATATATTTGTTTTCAAAGTAAGTTTGGCAGATTATGTGGAATTGGATTCTGGAACAGGTATTGTTCATTCTGCACCTGCATTTGGTTCAGAGGATGCAGAAACAGGTAACAAATATGGTGCCCCAGTAATTAACCCTGTGAACTCAGAAGGTAAATTTGATGATCGAGTTACAAATTTCAAAGGTATATGGGTCAAAGATGCAGACTTTGAAATAATTAAAGAATTGAAGGAAAAAAATAAATTATTAAAAAAAGAGAGTTATATTCATAATTATCCACATTGTTGGAGATGTGATACTCCCCTTTTGTATTATGGAACTGAGTCTTGGTTTATCAGAATGAGTCAATTGAGGGAAAAATTAACTGAAAATAATAATAAAATATTTTGGCAACCTGATTANATAAGAACTGGAAGATTTGGAAAATTTGTAGAGAATGTAGTNGATTGGAATTTATCACGGTCAAGATATTGGGGGTGTCCACTTCCTGCATGGTCTTGCGATGATTGTGGTAAAACTCAATATGTCGGAGGCAAAGAAGAGTTAGTAAAATTAAGTGGCCCATTACCTGAAAATTTCGAATTACATAGACCTTGGGTGGATAATATTAGATGGAATTGTGATTGTGGAGGAGAGATGAGTAGAGANGAATATACAATNGATGTTTGGTATGAGTCTGGTGCTGCTACATTTGCTCAATACCATTATCCTTTTGAAAATCAGGATGAATTTGATGAAAATAATCCTGCATATAATTTTATCACAGAAGCTATTGATCAGACTCGAGGATGGTTTTACTCTTTACATGCCGTTGGAACCGCAATGTTCGATAAGCCAGCATATGAGTCAGTATTATGTATGAATCATGTGTTAGCAGAAGATGGATCAAAAATGTCAAAATCAAGAGGGAATGCCATATCTCCCGATGAAATGTTCAACTCTGTTGGAGCAGATGCAACAAGATGGTATTTATGTGCGAANCCAGCATGGAATGTAATGAGATTTGGTCCAAAATTAGTGGCAGAAGCACAGAGAAGAGTGTTTAATACACTATGGAATGTTTACTCCTTTTTCGTCACTAATGCAAATGTAGATAATTATGATCCTANTGATAGAACTGATATCAATGATAGATCAGATTTAGATAAATGGATAATTTCAAGACTTCAAAGTGTTATTAAAAATGTTGATGAAGCNTATGATAAAATAATGTTTCATGTTGTTACTAAAGAATTAGATTATTTTATNGTAGAAGAATTATCAAACTGGTATGTTAGAAGGTCAAGAAGAAGATTTTATGGATCTGAAATGACACTTGACAAAAAAAGCTCTTATGATACTATATTTGAAGTTTTGACATCTTTAGCGAGATTGATTGCTCCTTTAACACCTTATTTTGCTGAAGAGATATATCAAAATCTTGAAAAGAATTTAGATAGCGATGGTTTAATGTCGATACATATGCAAATCTTACCTGAACCAAATGACAAATTAATTCTCTTAGAGTTAGAGGAAAAAATGTCATTATTGTTATCAATTACCAATGCAGCCAGGACTGCAAGAGCAGAGTCAGGAATTAAAGCTNGACAACCATTAAAATCATTAACTATAGCATTCGATGATGGTTTCTCAAAGTTACCTGAAGGTTTGTTAGAAGTTGTGAAAGATGAGATTAATGTGAAAGAAGTCATTTTTGTAGAGGATGATGAACAGTATGTTGAATATAATATATTACCTATGTTAAAGATACTGGCTCCTAAAGTTAAGAGTGCAGTTAGGGTGATAAAAGAATATTTAGAAAATTTAAATGATGAAAATTCTAAAAAAATATATTATGAAATGGTCGAAAAAGGGTTTGTCGAATGTGAAATTGAAAATAAAGTCTATAAATTTGACTCAGAAGATTTATTGATTAATGTAAAAGCCAAAGATGGTTTTGTTCTTGGAAAAGGAAAAACTATGAAAGTATTTTTAGAGGTAGAACTAACTGATGAATTGATTCTGGAGGGTCTAGCAAGAGGTTTAGTTCGTCATATTCAAGAGACAAGAAAATCTAAAAAATTAGATTATATGGATAAAATAAATGTATATTTACAATTTGAAGATGGTATTTTTGATAAAGTTTTGAACAANTACCTTGATTATGTGAAGAAAGAAACTCAAGCAATAGAAATTGAGATGGGTGATCTTGGAGATATAAAATCAACTATTATCGATGGTAATAGTGTGAAAATTAATATTGAAAAGATTGTTTCATAAAAACTTTTGATGTGATTATTTTGGATACATGTACAGTATGTNATAAAAATTGGGATGAAGCAGGCTTACTTTTTAATTGTGAAGAATGTATGGGTGATCATAGTTATTGTCAAACTCATCGTCTTGATCATGAACATAAAATCATAGAGAATATTGANCATGTTCAAATAAAACCTGTATACCAAGAAAATCAAAATAGGGGAGGAACTATTCCTAATAGAGCAATTTGGAATATGCCATTCGCATGGACAAGTGGGAATGAATGGAGGGATTTATTGATAGCATCGATAGTGATGATATTTTTGTTTATAATAAGATTATTAATAGATATTTCGAGTTTAATTGAAGGTAATGGTTTTCGATTTATTGGTGGNGATAGTCAATTCTTNGGTAGGATGATTACTGTANTAATAATTGTTGGAGTGACCTTTGTCATACATGAATTAAGTCATAAATATGTTGCAATTTCATTTGGACATAATTCAAGATTTGTTTTAAATATTCTTTATATTGCGATCTCGTTAATCACCGTTGCACTAAATTTATGGTTCACATTTATTTGGGTTGGTGCTGCGATGGTAATGAGTAGGACAATAATTGGGCATGAAATGGGTAAAATAGCAGCTGCAGGACCATATTCGAATTTAGTTATGGGTTCTNTTGGNATTATATTTGTATTAATTTTTNANAATTTAGGANTATTCAATGATTTCATTTTTGGTGTGCCCTTGAATTTTATTTTAGGAACATTCATTTTTATGAATGGATTTATAGGTGGATTCAATATGCTTCCATTTGGTCCTTTAGATGGTTTAAAGGTTTGGAGGTGGAATAAGTTTAGTTATTTCTCACTTACTAGTGGATTATTTATTTTATTTATTATTGGATTAATGATTTAGATTTCTAACATTCAGATAATGTTTTTTCAATTATGTAGACTATTTTATAGGGATCTGCATTTGATGCAGGTCTTCTATCTTCTAAATATCCAGTCCAATTTTTTTCGGTTTGAAGAGGGACTCTAATGGATGCACCTCTATCAGAAACACCGTAACTAAATTTATCAATTGATTGTGTCTCATGTAATCCGGTGAGTCTTTGCTCATTTGAAGAACCATAATTTGCAATATGATCAAAATGATTTTTACCAAAAGCAGCAAATATTTTATCAAAAAGTTCTTTTCCTCCTTTTTCACGCATTTCTTTAGTTGAAAAATTAGTATGGAGACCTGAACCATTCCAATCACCCAATAGTGGCTTTGGATGAAATTCAATACTATATCCATATTGTTCGGATAATCTTAAAAGGAAATATCTTGCAAGCCATAATTGATCGCACGCATCTAAATTACCTTTTCCTAAAACTTGAAATTCCCATTGTCCTAATAATACTTCAGCATTAATTCCTGTTAAGGTCAATCCTGCATTTAAACATAAATCTAAGTGTTCTTCTACTAGTTCTCTCCCAGCAACTAAACCTGCACCGACACTGCAATAGTATTTTCCTTGTGGAGCGGGATAACCATCTTTTGGAAATCCTAATGGACGACCTCCTAAAGTCAGAGTATATTCTTGTTCAAAACCATACCAATTACCATCATTATTCTCCAATTTAGATCTAGTATTAGATTTGTGAGGAGTACCATCTGGGTTCATTACTTCACAAAGTGTCACCCACCCTGGTCTGTAGGGATCAGTAATTAATTTTACTGGTTTTAGTAAACAATCAGAGAAATTCCCATCTGCTTGTAAAGTAGATGATCCATCAAAAGACCACATAGGTAAGTCATCTAAAGTTAAATCATCATCTTTTTCTATTATTCGAGTTTTTGATCTAAGATTTGGTTCAGGTTCNTAACCATCTAACCAAACATATTCTACTAAGTGTAGCATAAAGTTTGGATGTAATTAACATATAAAAAATATTGGGCATAACGTAAATCAGATGGTCAATCTTCAATTATTATTTTTGAATAATTTCTTATATTTTTACTGATTTGTTAAAAAAATAATAATTTATTATGTTTGATGTCGTATTTTTTTTAGTAAAAATAANAAAGTATAAGAAAATATTCAAAAAATAATAGGGTTGATTCAATGAGATAATAAGAGAGATAATTTAATAGGCAATAATCGAAAATTGGTCCTTTGTAGAAAAAATTGTTAATTGTGTTGGAAATATTAATTTGTTATTAGAAAGATGATTAGGGTTAAGTTGTTTGATGAGTAAATTTCGAGAAGTTTTAAACCTACAAATTATATGGTGATTTGGATAACATATGTCGTCTTATGAAAAATATGTAAATAGTGAAATTGGTAGGACTTTTTTGATAAGTGGATTATTGGCATTGATCTTAGGATATCTTACAATTATCATACCATTAGCAGATACAGTAAGTACAGATCCTTGGTATTCGTTTCTTTATAATGATGTCACAATTGCTGAAGAAGATAGATTTAATGCCTTTTTGGTTATTTTAGAAACTTTATTTTTTGTATTATTTTATTTCTTCTTTACAATCGCCTTGGCGAGTTATAAAGAAATTAATGATCAAATTCCATCATGGGGGCAATTATTTTATGCTGGATCTGTGACTATTTTGGGAAGTCTATTAATACCTCAATTAGATTTTCAAGGAAATGTTGAGGGAACTGGAAGTGGATCGGGTTATAATCATTTTACCTCCTCTATGCAGACCTGGGTTGCAGTTATGACGATAGTAGGTGTAGTTTTTGTTTCATTATATATTTATTATACAGAAACTCAAAAAAGTAAAAATTAATATAATTCTATTAAAAATATTATAGAGAAATTAATTAAATAAAGTTTTTATAACTGATTCCTTTAATATAATGGACATATTAGGAAATTAGAATAAGAAAAACCCATTAATTATATATGTTAATACCCGGTATAGGGTTCCAATGGGTTCAATATTTAAGGTTTTTACTTTGAGTGGTATAAATAGAGGATCTGGAGATAGATCAAGTGCTATTGATTTGGGTGGAAAGACCCTAGTTAGATTACAGACTCATGGAAAAAGACTTGAAATGGTTGTAAATCCTGAAGAAGCTTGGTTATTTAAACAAGGAGACGAAGTTGCGATAGATGATGTTGTTGAGGGNTTTATTGTTTTTGAAAACTTTTCAAAAGGATTAAAAATGAACGAAGATGACCTTAGTGATATTTTTGAGACAGACTCAGAAAGAGAAATTGCAAAATTAATGTTATTGAAAGGAGATTTACAATTAACTATTGAACAAAGAAGAGCATTTGTTAAAGAAAAAAGAGATGAAATAATTGATTATTTGATAAAAAATGCTGTGAACCCTAGGACTAAAACACCTCATCCAAAATTGAGGATTGAAAAAGCATTAGACGATGCTGGAATACGAATTGATAGAAAAGAAGGCACAAAAGAACAAGCCGAGAGGATAATTACCCAATTAACTACGACATTACCAATGATTATTGAGGCCGCTACAATTGAATTTGTGGTGAGCCCTAAAGATACAGGTCCATTATATGGCTATATCAAATCATGTGGAAATCTTTTATCGGAGAATTGGGGAACTGATGGAACATTAACTATGGTTGTGAAAACTCCGTCAGGATTAGTTGCTTCAATTCTTGAANAAGTAAGCGATAAGTCTAAGGGTAGAGTTCGATCAACTGTTATAGATAGATCGAATTAAAGATGGGAAAGTTTTCTTATAGGACAAAGGAGAATATAGAATGTCATTATTAATTAAAGATGATAGTATTGTAACACCTGGTGAATTGATTGCGACAGGTAATGAATTCCAGAAGGGGAATGGAGTCTTCAAAGAAGGCGAAAATTTTTACTCCAAATTAGTTGGAGTAGTTTTCATAAAAGATCATGAGATTAGAGTGAGACCCCTTAAAGGAAGATATTACCCCAAAGTTGGGGATAAAGTAATTGGAATCATAGAAGAGACTGGTTTAACCAATTGGAATGTTGATATCAAAGGACCTTATAGAGGTGTTTTACTTGCATCAAATGCAGTAAAACGAAAATTTGACCCTATAAAGGATGATGCTAGAAGAATTTATGACGTAGGAGATATAGTTCGAGCTGAGATTATAAGTTTTGATCGGACTAAAGATCCAATGTTAAGTACACAATTTCCTAATTTAGGAAAATTGAGAGGAGGGAGAATTATTGAAATTAACCCAAATCATATACCAAGAGTAATTGGACGTAAAGGATCTATGTTAAATAAGATCAAAAAAGCGACCGATACTAAAATCACTGTTGCACAAAATGGACTTGTATGGATTAAAGGTGAGAATTCAGAAAATGAAGAATTAGTTGTTGAAACAATTAATATGATCACTAAACAAGCACATACTAACGGATTAACTGATAGAGTGAGTGCATTTTTGAGTGATANNCAAACTAAGGAGGATAAAAAAGAATGAGTAAAGATTATGTTAGACCTGATGGTAGGTTAAAAAATCAATTAAGAGAATTTAAAGTAGAAGTAGGAGTTTTAGATAGATCTGAGGGATCTGCTAAAGTGAACCTAGGAAATAATATGGCTATGGCCTCGGTTTTCGGACCTAGAGAAATGCATCCAAAGAGATTATCAAGATCAGATAGAGCTATTGTGAGAGTAAATTATAGAATGGCTACATTTTCTGTAGACGGATATAAGAGGGCTGTACCATCAAGAAGAGAAAAGGAAATTTCAAAGGTACTATCTGAAGCATTTCAATCTGTTGTTTTGGTAAAAAATTGGCCAAGATCAGTAGTTGATGTTCATGTAGAAATATTTCAATCTGATGGAGGAACTCGTACGGCGGCAGCGCTTGCTATAACTGCGGCTTTAGCTGATGCNGGAATTCCTATGAGAGATCTAACTGGAGGAATTGCATCAGGTATTTATGAAGATCAAGTATGTTTGGATTTAACTGGTTTAGAAGATATGAAAGGTAGTGGAGACATGCCTATATTATATTCCCCTGCGGTTGATGAGATNTCTCTATTTCAATTAGATGGTTTATTTACTTATGATCAATTTAAAGAGGCATATGAGTCTTCTTTAACAGGAATTAAGGGGATGGTGGAAGTCATAAGAGAGGCTTTGAAAGAAAAATATGTTAAAATTAGAGAAGAGTTTGGAGTTGATGATGAAGATGTATCATCGGATGATGATATGTCTGAAGAAGAAGTTCAATTAGATGAAGACGAGTCATCGGATGATGATATGTCTGAAGAGACTTTTGAAAAACCAAGTTTTTCTGCAGTAATTGCACAAGTTGACGAAAAATCTGAAACTAAAAAAGAAAAAAAGGTTGACAAAAAATCTGAAACTAAAAAAGAAAAAAAGGTTGATGAAAAATCTGAAACTAAAAAAGAAGAAAAGGTTGATGAAAAATCTGAAACTAAAAAAGAAGAAAAGGTTGATGAAAAACCAAAGAAAAAGAAAAAGAAAAAGAAATCAAAGAAATCTTCTACTGAATTACCTGATGTAGATGACGAAGATGATAGTTGGTTTACCAAACCAGAAGAAAAAGATAAGGAGGAAAATTAATCATGGCAGATTTTGAATTAATAGTAAACTCGATAGAGAAAAACCATATCAATAAACTACTTGATGATGGGAGAAGATTAGATGGAAGAACATTAAATCAATTTAGAGATATAAAAATTGANACAAATGTTATTGATAAAGCGAATGGATCTGCATTGATACATTTAGGTAAAACAAAGGTAATGTGTGGGGTTAAATTGACATTTGGAGTTCCCTGGGAAGATGCTCCCAAAAAGGGTTCTTTATTTGTAGGTTTTGAAACTACACCGATGGCATCTCCTGATTTTAGATCTGGACCCCCACAACCAAACCAAATTGAATTATCAAGAGTCACTGATAGACTAATTAGAGAGTCTGGAATTATTGATCTTGAGAAACTTTGTATAATAGAGGGTGAGAAAGTTTGGCAAATAAATATTGATGTTTATGCATTAGATAATTTTGGAAATCTATTTGATGCTGCTGCAATAGCTGCAGTATGTGCATTAGCTACAACCAGTATTCCTGAACTATCCATAAAAAAGGGTGAGGTGACACAATTAGAGACATCAAAACCACTCGAGATAAATTCATTCCCTGTTAGTGTGACCACTAGTAAAATAGGTGAACATTATATTGCTGACGCAGAATTGAAAGAAGAACAAATTGCTGACGCTAGATTTACCTTAGGATTAACTGATGACCATATTGTTTCTGGCCAAAAAGGTGGTGAAAATGGTATTAAATCAGGAAAAATAATGGAAATTCTTGATAACTCTATTCAGATTGCTGATGAGATAAGAAAAATAATCAAAGAACAATTACCAAAATAATATTAAATTTACTAAGTTAATTTTAGATATTAAATATGAGTTGAAACCTAAATCAAATTATTTAAAGTAGTATTTTATTAAGATATTAGGTAATAGAATATGGTAACAAGAAGAACCAAAAAAGTAAAATCGACAGGAAGATTTGGGGTTCGTTACGGTGCTCGGCTTAGAAAAAGAGTAAGAGAAGTTGAGAGTACTTCCAAAACACAACATAGATGTCCTAAATGTCGTATGTTTAAAGTCAGAAAGGTATCTGTTGGGATATGGAATTGTAGGAAATGTAACCATACTTTTACAGGTGGAGCATGGCAACCTTTGACTAATTCTGGTAAAAGAGCTATTTCAACAATAAGACAAATAGAAGAAAGAAGATATGACGATTGACAATTTTAAAACTAAAATCTTGATAACTACATCTATCAGTGCTACTGAGGAAAGTAGGCGTTTTGTGAATTTATTGAAAAATATAATACCAAATGCTAATAGTGTGAATAGAGGAAATAGCAGTTTAGATTCATTAAAATTTAAGATGGTTGAAAATAAAATAAAGTACCTTTATATTGTAACCTCAAAAGATGGAAAGATTGACAAATTGAAAANATATCATTTAGAAAATAATGACTTAATAAAACAAGGAAAAGATTTGAAGGTAAATCAATTTATAGACCATAAAATATTTGGGTTTGAAAGTATTCCAGAGAAAGGACCTATTTCTACATCAATTGACAATAGGAGATTATTTCCTTTATTGATGGAATATTTTGANACTTTTTGGGGAGTAGAAATTGATAAAAAAAATCTACTNTGGTTAGCTATAGATGGAGCCGAACATCGAAATACATCTTATATATCAATTATTGATGCATTGAGTCANAAAAAAATATGCTACTTAGAGGTACAATTGTTATGATAGTTTTTTTAAGTATTTGCCATGTTGAGGGATATAAGTGAATAAGGTCGCAATAACATTTAATTTTGGGGACAAAAAAATTGCGGATTTAATGTATGATTCAATAAATATNGAAATAGGTGGGTCAAAAACAAAAAGAGGAAAAGCAAATATAGAAAAAGAGGAGTCAAAATTAATTATTGAAATAATTGCAGATGATTTAATTGCTATGCGAGCAATTATGAATTCGATCTTAAGATTACTGGGGACTTCTTATGATATATCTTTAATAAATATGGAATAAAACCTAAAACTTGTTAAATTGCCGAACTTATCTGTAAAAGAGGAAATATGTCATTTACACCTGAACAACAAGAAGAGATTCAAAAACTACAGCAATTACAACAAAATTTTGAACAAATTCGTAGTCATAGAATACAATTAGAGAGNAGAGAAAATGAACTNAAAAATACTTTGAGTAAGGTTAATGAAATGAGTGATGATACTGAAATTTTTAAAAACATAGGACAATTGATGATAAAATCGAAATTAGGTGAAACCAAGAAAGAAATGCTTTCTGAAATGGAAGATCTTGAAAGTAAAATAATTTCTATAAAATCTAGAGAAAAATCATTAGAAGATAGATTTAACCAAGGTCAGGCAGATTTGAGGGCCAAATTGGGTCAGTAAATGGTGATGTGTTGTATAGCACTTTTGCCCAATACTTAAATGAATTAAATCCGTCTGTTTTTCATATTTTTTTACACCATAATGCAGATCCTGATGCATTAGGAGCAGCTCAGATATTAAAATTCATGATAACGAAATTGAATATTAATCATGAAATCAAAATATATAGTGATAACTTGAATGTCCTTAGTAAAAGAATGGTTAATGAATTTGAGGTGGTAGTGTTTGAAGAAGTAGGGAAGATAAATGAAAAAAATAATAATATTGTAATAACAGTTGATACTGCTAATATTTCTCAATTAGGTAAATTTGCAGATTGGGTATTGGATTGTAATTTTGATTTATTGGTAATTGATCATCATGAGACATCTGAACTGAGTAAAAATGCAACTGTTAGTTTGATCGATAAAAATGTAGGATCAACATGTATAATTGTTGATAAATTAATGAATGAATTAAATTTAGTTCCTTCGCCAGATATTGCAACTATAATTTTATGTGGACATATTTATGACTCAAGAAGAATGCTTTATGGAACAAATTCTAAAATACTTCTTCGTTTGAGTGAGTTAATTGATATAGGGGGAGATTTTGAATTGGCAAATAATCTTCTNCAAAATAATATGAGTTATGGTGAAAGAATTGCAAGAATAAAGGGGGCAAGAAGATTGAGCTATTATACACATGATCAAAAGTTGATAGCTATTTCAAAAGTCGGAGCATTTGAAGCATCAGTTGCTAGATCATTGATTAATATGGGAGCAGATGTAGTATTAGTGTTAGGGATTAAAAATAATGAGATGAGAGGATCCGGTAGGACTAATATCAAAAATTTGAATATTGGAAATATAATGAAAATTATTGGAGAGAAATTTGGTGGAACTGGAGGAGGTCATGCTGCTGCTGCTGGTTTAAACATTGTGCCTTTGCCTGAGAAAAAGCTATTGAAAAAAATAGAGGAAGAATTTATAGATTTGATAAAAAAAGAATTTGAGAGTTAATTCAATTCGTTGTGAGGAATTGTATATCCATGAGGACAATATTTAGGTTGACCTAAAATATCACAAATACTACTAATCAAATCAATTGAAACTTCTAATACGGTGTTTTGGGCATCTTTTTCTGCGATTTCTAAAGGTAGACCTAATTCTTGATAAAAATAAGTCTCTAGTAATTCGGTTCGATGGATTAATTCATTTGTTATTCTACGCCCTTCATCTGTTAATTCAAATCCTTTTCTTGGAATATGTTTTAAAATATTCTCTTTTTCTAATTCTTGTAATATGACATATGCTCTTGGTTTTGAAAAACTTTGAATTTCATTTTGTGATTGATATTTTGTTTTTCGTTCATTCATTACTAATTGTGAAATTTCTTTTGGACCTATAAGTGGAATTTTATTGCCATCTCTTATTTTTTGAATATATTGTGAGATGACTTCTTTTTGGATAGGTGTTAATTCTGTNAAATCATTCATTCTATCACCGTAGTTTTGTGATCATCTAAGTGATCATAAGTTATATTCTTAGGCATGTTCACCGTGTTTGATTTGCTAAAAAGATATTTTTTGAGGTTTGAATTGGGTGCAAAAAATAAACTTAGAAGAAAGAAAAATCCAAATGTGCATGCTATAACTCCTGCAGGTGATATATCAAAAAAATATGCAATTTGAACACCAATTAGAGAACAAAAAATCATAATTGGAAAAGTTAAGAAAAATATTTGTTTTAAATCATTGGAGTATAAAAACGATATAGCAGGAGGAGTAATGATAAAAGCAATTACTAACATGGGTCCTACTGCATTGTATGATCCTACGATAGTCATACTAGATAGTAACAGAGTAAATATAGTTATTAATTGAGTTGAGAAACCATTAAGTTGCGCATAAAGGGGGTCAAATGAAGTAATAAGTAATTCTTTCCATGTCAAAATTATAAATCCAATATTTAGAATTATTAGAGAAATCATTGTCCAAGCTATTGAAGGNAAATCTATACCCAAAAATGTGGTTCGGAAAAATGGTAAATATAATAATTGTCCTGAAACTATACTTTCGAGAGAATAATAAATATCAAGATTATTAGTAGAAATTAAAATAATAGAGATCGCAAAAACTGTTAAATAAACAAAGCCAAGTGCAGAGTTATATTCTATGAATTTTACTTTATTCAGTAATTCGACTATACCTACTATTATAAAACCAATTATAGATGAAATTATGATGAAAATAGGTGAATACAGGTCTGGAATTATACCATAGCTGATAATTATACCTAATAATACGGAGTGTGATAAAGCAAAGGAAATCATGGATTTATCATTTAATACCAAAAAAACTCCTATAGAGGAATTGGCAAATCCGATTAGAATTACTATTAGACTAATTTCAAACAAAAAACTCATTGTGAAACCTCCAATTGGCTACTTGTTTTTAATTCATCNACCATCAACATACCTTTGTAGGTTAAAACCCAGTTATTTTGTTCTAAAGGTTTTACATAATTCAATTTTGTTAATAAATGAAGATTATCTAAAAGATGATTACAACAATTAGGTGCATTTTGATTTTCTTTTATTGAAAATTCTCTAATATCACAGTCTCGTGGGTTCATGATCATATGTGTTGTTAAATGAGATAATGTATTTTGGATATTATGATTTCTTGCAATTAANAAAGATTTTATGAAAGAAATAATTTCGCCATTTCTTGATAATACTATTGAAATTATTACAATAATACCTAATATAACAATAATAGATGGCCCTGCTGGTGGGCTTAATGGAGATGCAGATAAAGTGGATCCAATTATNCCACTAAGTGCACCAATCATGGATGAAAGAATTATAACTCGATTGTATGAACTAGTTATTTGTCTTGCTGCAATACCTGGTCCTATTAATAGTCCAGCATACATTATAACACCGATCATTTCTACACTAACTATTGTGATGGTGGCTAGCAAAAAGAAAAATATTAATTCTATGGATCTTATAGGAAGTCCTATTGATTTTGCATAATCAAAATCAAAGAGAATTGTTTTCATTTGCTTCCANAAAATNNTGACGAATNTAAATGTAATAGNNCTTATGATNAGAAGTAAGACTAAATCTTCTCTTCGCAGATATAATATATTACCAAATATATAATGTTTCAAACTGTAACTATTCATTGGGTTTGATCTTTGAATAATGGAGAGAGATGAAATACCTAAACCGAACATCATACTCAAAATAATACCTATTGCTGAATTCATGGTAATAATGGATGTATTTTTTACAACATAAATTAAAAAAATACTTAAAATTGCAGCGATCAGAGCTCCAATATAGAGATGTAATGTAGTTACATTATTTACGTAAAGAAATGTTAATGCAATACCTGCGAATGAACAATGAGCAACTGCATCAATGAGCATTGATTCCTTTTTGGTATTAATAAAGAAAGATAGAAACCCTGATGTTGCACCAATTACAATTGAACCAAAAAGTATGACTAAGAAAGTGTAAGAGGTGTATATCATTTAATTGTCCTCGTGTTGTAATAAGTGAACGCTTCCTCCATAACAATGAATTAAGTTTTCTTTAGTTAAAACTTCATCTGGTTTACCAAAGGCTACTGTATGTATATTTAGTAACCAAACATAATCAAAATGATCTTTTAATGAGTCTAAATCATGTGTGATAACTAAAACTGTTTTTCCTTTATCTCTTAATTCTTTTAATAGATCTAATATTATTTTTTCTGTTTTTATATCAATACCTCCGAAAGGTTCGTCTAAAATAATTATTTCAGAGTCTTGAAGAAAAGATCTTGCCAAAAGGACTCTTTGTTTTTGACCACCACTTAATTCTCCAATTTGCTTGTTTGCTAGCATATGCATACCAAATTTTTCTAAAGCATTCATAGCAGCATCTTTGTCTGATTTTGACGGGCGTTTAATCCACCCGAGTTTTCCATAACGTCCCATGAGAACAACATCTAGACAACATATAGGGAAATTATCATCTAATGAGTCTCTTTGTGGCACATAACTAATTAATTGATGTTTATTTGAAATATCTTTAATTGATTTATTATTGATTTTAATTTCCCCTTTATGAGGTTTAATTGCACCTATAATTGCTTTTACTAAAGTTGATTTCCCTGCACCATTTGGTCCTACTATAGCAGTCAAAGACTTTTCTGGAATACTCCCATTGGTTTTCCATAAGACGGCGTTATTATCGCCGTAAGTGATTATTAAGTCTTTGACTTCTATAACATTATTCATTTTATTCAAATTTACCTTTTGTTTTAGTATAAATAAATGTTAAAAATAGGCCAATGATATATGAATAGGAAAATGGTAAACTACTTTGTGAACTGGAGACGGAGGGCACGTCAGCAAGACCCTCCGTAATAGTATCAATGTTGTATTCCATCATACCTATGTATGTATTCATTGGTGCTTGGGAAACTAAATTACCTATATAGATAATTCCTCCAATAGTAACTGTATGATTTTTTGCTGCAGCAGCATCAATTAAAGATTGAATATTTGCTGGTGTAACAGTAGATTCTACAAAAACAGCATCGATTTTGTTTTCAATAACAAAATCAGTAAGGTTATTTAATTCTTCAATTCCTGTATCAGAATTGGTTGAAATTCCTTGTAAGGCTTTTGTAGTAAAGTTATACTTTGCAGCAAAATATGCAAGAGCGTCATGTTGAGTTACTAAGAATTTTGTGTCTATTGTTGATGATTGATTCATGATATATTGATCTAAACTATCTAATTTGGATGCATATGCATCATAATTTTGGTTTAATTCAGTAGATACATTGTCTACAAGTTCATTTAACTCATTTTTCATTGCTTCTACTGCAACTTTCCATAAAGATGGATCCATCCAAAAGTGGGGATCAATTCCTTCTTCATCACCATGATCATCGTGATCATCGTGATCATCGTGGTCATCATGGTCATCATCATGGTCATCATCATGGTCATCATCATGGTCATCATCATGGTCATCATCATGGTCATCATCATGGTCATGATCATGGTCATCATCATGGTCATCATGATCGTCGTGATGGTCATGATGCCCTCCCATGAGAACACTGTCTTCTGGTAAAGTTTCGACTAAAGGAAGTGACTTTCCTTGTTCTTCCCAGAAAGATAATAAACTAGTCATACCTTCTTCTAAATTAGCACCTATCCAAAATATGTAATCTGAATTGTTAATTAATTCGATATCACTTGGAACAGGTTCATAATCGTGTGGATCAACTCCAATTGGGATTATTGTATCTACTTTAAACTGCATTTGTAAGTTACTTGAATTGAGTAAATTATCGAGTGCATCAGCGATAAAAGGGTGTGATGCAACAATATTTACTGTTTCAGTTTGATCTACAAACTCATTTGTATTTACTTGAGTTTCATTTGGAGTACTTGATGAGGCAAATACCAATAATGAAATTAAAGTAAACATTGTTAAAATATTGAATAATTTTGATTTATTCATTATTGTATGAAAAAAAATGGATATATAAATGTTAATGTATAGTTAACAATTGTTAACCAATAGTTAACATAATTGATTAACATTTTATTATGTAATAAAATATATGATTATTTAATTTTTAAGTTGTATTATTTAATTGATTATTATTTTCGTCTTAAAACTGGTATCGCTAATAATGGAATTACTATCCACAAGAAGGATATAGGCAATGACGGTGCATTAGTTACTCCACCTGTTTGGGGTACATCTTGTGATGTTTCATTACCAGCAGTTTCAGTTGAGTTTGTCTCGCTTGAAGATGTTTCTGTAGGATCGGTTGGGTCAGATGTTTCTGTAGGATCTGTAGGATCTGTAGGATCTGTAGGATCAGTGGTATTTACTCCGCCATCACCAACTTTAACCATAAACCAGAACATTGCATACCAACCTTTTGAGTTATCTAAAGAAATTGATATGTTATACATACCATCTACTAAACTTCCTAAAGTCAATATTGCTTGAGTATCAAAGTAATATTGCTCCATGAAAATAGATTCTCCATTTACTGCGATATCAATCATACCTGAGGTGCTATCTTTGATTTCAAAAGTAGCACTCAAATATTCATTGCTTTCCATTTCATATTTGTCAGCAAAAGCAGATAATTGTGGAGGATCAGACATATCCATGTCACCATAAAACTGTTGCTCTTCTCTTATTTCGAAGGAGTCTGTATTATAATCGTATAATACGCCATCAAGATATACTAAAATTGTACTATAGTATTGACCAAAATCTAATGGAATAAACAATTGATCCCTTATATTTAGAGGCCCTTCAGGTACCATAAATGAGAATTCATCTTTTATTACCAAATCGCCTCCATATCTATCTCTGATTGTGAATGCGAGATCTACCATTTGTACTTTGTTTGAATATCCTTCG
>PBWW01000068.1 GCA_002728275.1 Candidatus Heimdallarchaeota archaeon | reverse complement strand
CCTGGTGCGATACCGTTTGAGAATATAAAAAAAATATTACCTAATATAAGTACAGATAAAGATCATCATGGTCGTATTCTCTCTCCCGGTATGAAGTACAAACATTATTCCCCCAAAACTAAAATCATCTTAATTAAAGAATCATATGTTAAAAATGATCAAGAAATTGAAAATTTAGTACAAAAAATAAAGGGTAAAAAAATAATATTGTGTACGAATAAAGATCACAAACATTCACTTAATACAATACAATTAGGATCCAACCTTAAAAATATTCAAACTAATCTTTATTCATCTTTTCGTGAATTAGATAATTTAAACTTAGAATTTGGTATTTTTGAAGGAGTTATCGACGAAAAGGAAGGGTCTGCCATAATGGATCGTGTGAAAAAAGCATCTTTTCAAACACTTTGATTAATGAGAAGCACAACTTCAACCCGTTTATAATGATTAATTATCGGATTATAATCGAGAGATATAAAAGACTTAACAAAAAATCATTATTGTGTACTAATGGTACACAAACAAAATATGAAATGAGCCAGTAGTCTAGCCTGGTATGATGCGCGGTTTGGGTAGTTTATTTATCCCACCCCATTGTAAATAAAACTAAAAAATCCGCGTGGTCGGGAGTTCAAATCTCCTCTGGCTCATTATTTTTTTCAATATGATTTATAATTTTCACTGTAATCTTTGAAAATAACTTTATACGTATTTTACAAACAACATATTGAAACGTATATGACCAATGCAAAAATAAGAGTTGAATCAATTTATGATTTAGCTTTAGCAAAATTACTACAAGATAAATTGGAAAAAGTTGTTTTAGTTAGTCCCACAAAAGACCAACAAGAATTTTTATCAATTGAAGACACCAATCAACCCCATGATATACATATTGGAGACTTAGAATATAGAAATGGAATACAAATCAAAGGTGTATCTGCAACAGTAGATAAAATAGAAAAACTATTCCGTGAAAGTTTACCCGACTCTATTATATTTAAACATCCAATTCAACAAGATGCAGTCTATAATGCAACAGTTATAAAATATTTATACAGAAAAAGAATGGCTATTTTAGATTTAGATGGTAATCAACAAGCAATTATGTTCAATGTAGAAACAAATGTCGGAAATAAGCATACTGTCCAAGTTAAAGAATTAACTACAGAAAAAGATAAACTCCCAATTTGTTCAGATGTAATCACATTATCTGGTGATTATGTAATCTTAGAAGTAGATGCTGATTTTGTAAGAGTATCAAGAAAAATCAAAGCAGACGATAGAACAAAACTTCATGATTTCGGGAAAAAAGTTGTACCAGATGGCTTTGGTGTTATCATAAGAACGAGTGCAAATTCAGTTAAATTAGACGAAGTTGAAAATGAAATCAATAAATTGGTTGAGATGTGGGAAGGTATAGAAGCATCAATTGGACATGATGATGATAGCACAGAACTTTTTGGAGGACAAAAAGTTTCAGAAATTATATTAGGAAATGCATCTAAGGTATTTTTAGACAAATTAAGATCTGAAGTAGCTGACACAATCAAAAATTATCATTATTTCAAAGCATATTCAATGGCAACTGGTTTAACCATCGACTTTGCTCAACAATTCATAGAAAAAGTTGGTAAAGAAGAATTAGGACTTTCATTAGAAAACATGATATTATCACGAGATTACCCTATCGGCAATCATGTCAAAGTACAATTTAATTATCTAAATGGAACTACAGATGAATCGATTATAGGTAATATATCAAAAACAGGTGATATTATTGTTACAAAAAGAGTTTTATCTAGAAGTCATCAACATAGTACACCAGATCTAATTCTCGAAGAAGGAGATTTAATGGAAGTACATTTTTCATATGGTAGTTGGACAATTCATTACAAATTTTTCTCCGGCTTAAGTGGAGATCTAATTGGAGAAAAAGTTAAAATCATCACTCCTTTAGATTTTATATATNGNGGNCGAATAAGAGGTTTTGATATGGGCATGACATTNCAAAAATTATCAGATGGCACAGTGACATCAGATATAGATAATTCAGTTTCNGATATGGTCAAAAGAGGTATGATCTCAAAAAGTTTAGATGCAAAATTAGGTGAAGTATCTAGAGTCGCAATGGAAATGTTGAAAGCAGGTAATGACTCTATTGTAATTAGATTAGACCAATGAAATCCAATGAAAAATGTATTTTAAAGATACTTAAAATACATGGAAATGGATTATTCACCAATGAAATTTTGCAACTCACAAAAAATTATCCAAAATTATGTAAAGGTTGTAGCTCTGGAAATCATATAATTTCATCTGGATTAGAATTAATTAATATTGGATTAATAGAAAAAAAAATAGCAAAAGGTGGATTTAAATGGTATCTAAAGAACATCAACCAAGAATAATTACCGTTTCAGAACTTATAGGTGATAATAAAGAAGAAATAGAAATTTTTCTTACTTTAATCATTTATCAAAATGCAATTCAAATTTCATTATATGATAATTTACCAAAATTGGGCTCAATGAGTCTAGCATACCCCATTAATGATTTCATAGATCAAATCGCTCTTTTTACAGGTAAACATGAAGAACTATCCGCTACTCTTTCAACCCTGTTAGCCAAAAAGACGAATCGCATAATATATGCTTCAGTTAATTTATCCGAACGCATAAAAGTTGATCATAAAATTATAAACAAAATGATTGATAATTTAGACTTAAAGTAATAAATACATTAATCATATTTGTAGCTCATCAATTCCAAAACCTCGGATGCTTCTTTCATGATAACAATACAATCCATTGATTTTTCCAAAATTTTAGAAACAGCTACAAACTCTTTCCAATTATCTAACTCATTATAAAACTTATATTCAAGATCAAATATCATCTTCATTGATGCATCTCTCAACTCTTCAATNTTTGAACATAATTGTAAACATTTAGANAAGTCAGAATAAATGATTTCAATTGCCTCAGCCAATGATGNGGAGCAATTTTCAATATTTTTTGATATATCTANGATTTCCTCATCAAACTTCACAGGTAATCCTCCTTCAAAAGCTCCTATATTTTTACTTCCAATCAAAAACATATCTAATACATCATCTAATCGCCTAAGTAATTTGGCTCTATCTAAGGCAAGATAAGGTATATTTTTTTGAGTTCTAAAATCCTCATCTAAAACATCTCTTATTTTATCCCCCTCCTCTTCTAGATCGATAATTCTTTGAATATCTTCTTCTTTAACATCACTTAGTAGTTTTGAGTAAATTCTACCACACTCCCTTATAATGTTCGCTAATTCTATAAAATTTTTTTTCTGTGTTTTTTTATCCATAATTTTCACCCTTTATATTGCNACTGATACAATTGACCAAAGAACAAAAGTCGTTAAAGCAGCAGCAAAAGGAGTCCCTACAGCAGAAACACCAATTCTCTTGACAGTATCCATGTTAACATTGGTTCCAGAAGCCCACCCAGTTCCAACAAATGCCGCAACTAAAACATGAGTACCTGAAATAGGAATACCAACAAATGCTGCTATGAAAGTAACTAAAGCGGTTGAAGCTTGAACTGCAACTGCTGTAGTTGGACTTAATTCTACTACATCATTTCCCAATGTTTTCAATACTCTCCTCCCAATTAATACCAAACCTATCGCCATACATATGCCAGCTAANAACAACGGTAGCCTCTCCAATAATGGTACTCCCTCTGAAGTTGCCAATTCAAAATATGATTGAATTAAAGGAGCAACAGCATTAGAAACATCATTACCTCCTCTACTAAAAGCCGTTATAACAACAGCAACTATCAAACCATTTGCAAATAGACTTTCTAATCTATCTACATCATCCAAACCTTTGATATAGGTTTTTTTAAACTTAATAATTGCTTTCATAAGCAAATAGGATCCAACAAATCCAGCAACAGGTGAAATAAACCAACTAGCTATTATTTTTGTAATAACTGACCAATCCACACTCTCTCCTAAAATTAATGAAAGTGCAACAGTTGAACCAACCATAGTATGTGTAGTACTTAATGGTAATCCTTTCCAAGATCCTAAAATCAATAATGCAGATACACTAAATAAAATACTTAGTATTTGCATTTCAGTAAAAGGTGATTCTGCTATATCATTTCCCACTGTTTTTGCCACATTATATCCTATTGTCACTGCTCCAATAATTACAATTACGCCACCTATTGAAACTGCTTGATTTACTGTTAATCTCTTTGATCCTACAACAGGAGCAAATGTCTCATCATTCGCACCGATTGCAATCGCNAAAAGCATTGAAATACCCGTTAATGTAATTAAAGGATCTACCATTCAATACCTCCATAAATAATATTATTTTTTCATTTATCAACTTTCCTAGAACTAATATCCATAAAATATCATAATCAACATTTACTTCATTTTTTACCATCTTTATTTCATGAATTCTAAAAATTTAGATCTAATATCTAATGTTTCTAATGCTTTTTTTACAGGATCTNAAACCTGAGGATTTTTTATCATATACTTGTCAAAGAAATCAACAACATCATCTCTATATTTCACACTTGCAACAATCACGCTCGTTAATGCCCTTTGATAAATAAAATTATGAAGTTTTTCAAAATTATCTAAATTAGCTAAATACCATTCCCAAATACTATCTTTTGCATATGGGTTTGAGCATAATATCTCAATAGCACTCCCCCTATTCCTGGCAGGTATTTCTTCAAATAAATACTCTTGTAATTTTTCAATTTCTTTTCTTGAAGAAAAATTAAACATAGCTAAAGAATAATATTGTTTCTCTGCTTCACTTTCTGCGGATTTATATTTTTTATCAAAAAAATCAAAATCATTTCCATCTCTAGCAATTTGNGCTAACACAGAAGGTAAAATATTTTGATCCACATTATCACTTTGTTCTATTCTAATCAGATATTTTTTACAGAAATCAATCGCTTCGTCAGAACCTAACTTAGCACCTAAATTAATTAATCGACCCCTTAACATAGTAATGGTATGACTTTCACCATCTTTTTTCTCATAATTAATATCATTTAATAGACTATTAATATAATTTATTGCAAAATTTCTAACATTCTCTTCAAGGTCACCACTAAGGTATTCATATAAACTATTNAAATGACTAATTACCGAACTTATAATCATATGTGTCTTATTTTTGGTTATCTCTGATAAATANTNNATATATTCATCTAACTGAATTTGCCTNGATATTAACATNGCATATAAATCATTTTCAATATTAAATACATCAATATTGGTTATTCCTTCATTTTCAAGATTACTTAATAATCTTCGATAGTTTTCCTTATCATAGAATACTCTATAAAANCCATTATGGTCGATATTTAATTTGAAATATTCACANTTTGCATCTAAATNTATTTNAAAANTTTCAGTCTCCATCAAATAATTGTAATCAATATATTCACCATTGGAAAGATATTGACGCAATGAAATAGGTATATCCCATAGAGTATCATATTTCTTACCAATATATGTAAATCTACTCTGACTCAATACTAACCCATTATTATTTTTAATTGCCTTAATTACCGGATAACCAAGCTGTTTAACCCATGAATCCATAAATTTGGAAATTTGTTTTTTCGAAATATACTCAAAAGCTTCCCATAAGTCCTCTGACTCTGCTATATCATATTCGTGTTTTTTCAAATAATATCTCAACCCATCTTTAAAGTCATCATGACCAAGATACGCCTCCAATTGTCTAAGGACACTCCCTCCCTTACTATACATTATTGGAGTTGTTCTAACAGTATATGATATTTTTTCATCTCCAATTTGTTCAATAGGTGCAGTAAAATCATAACCATCTGCACTTAACGCAAAATTTGTTGTTCCTAAAACATAATACTCGAACACACCATATTCTGGCTCATAATGTTCTATTGTTTTAGATGCAAAATAAGTAGCAAATGACTCATTCAACCATACATATTTCCATTTATTAGGAGACACTAAATTTCCAAACCATTGGTGTGCAATTTCATGAGCTATTATACTTTTTATTCTCATTTTTCCAGAATTTGTAGTTACACCTGGATAATCTAATAATGCATTTTCTCTATAGAGTATTGCTCCCCAATTTTCCATTGCACCAGCAGCAAAATCAGGTGTAGCAATCATATCCATTTTTGATAATGGATATTCAATATCAAAATAATCTTCACAGTAAGAAAGTGATTTTTCTCCATAATCCATCGCAAGATCAGTATATTTTGATTTTCCCGGTGCAGTAACAATTCTCAAAGGTATATCTTTAAATTTACCATTTTTGAATTCAAAATCTCCAAAACCAATAAAGACTAAATATGAGGACATTTTTGGAGTCTTCTCAAAATAAACCCTCTTGTATCCATTATCCAATTTATCAATTTTTTCAATAGATGTGTTTGATATCGTATCATAATAATCTGGTACTAAATATGAAATTTCATATGTTGATTTATATTCTGGTGAATCAAAACATGGGAACGCCCTTCGAGCATCACTTTCTTGCATTTGACTAACAGCAACATATTTTTCCTCATCATTTTCAAAATATTTAGATCTATAAATCCCTGCTAACTTATCATTAATTTCACCTCTAAAATCAAATCTTAATTGTATCTCTCCTNTCAATTCTTCATTCAAATCAATCTTTAAAATCTGATCTTCTCTATTTTCCTCATATTCCAATTCGATTTCATTTAATTCTATTTTATCAATAATTAGTTCTAATATATTTATTTCAATAAATCTAGTTTTTTCTTTTATACTAATATCTAATATAAGTTTTCCATCATAAACAAATTTTGCTAAATTAGGTTTTAATTCCAAATTATAATTAATCGGATACACATTCATGCAAACTCTCCATTCCATAAACATAAAAAAATAATATCATTTGATTTTTTAATTTTGCAAACAATTTAACATAAGAAAGGTTGAAGTATTACATTTCATTTCAATATTTATGAAATGGCCAATTCTTACTATAATTTTTGGGTTTATAGTAACTTGGCAGATAGATTTTTTCATAGATATATTTTATGAATGGAGACTCCTTATTTTAGGATGTTTCATATTTTGCTACCTTTTNATTATTTTCAAAAAAAGAATTTTGGCATCTAATTTTACTTCAAAAATTAAATCAATATTATTATTAATTTCAACATCATCTCTTTTCCCAACGATTTTATATTTTTACCCCTTGGATTTCGATTTTAATTTATGGTACTATCCAATTTCACTTGGAATACTTGTTTTCCTCACATATCCAATAAAATGGGTTGTTAATCGTTCAATTAAAGATAAATCTTCTTTTGGAATAATGTCTAAGACAAAAAAAGGAGAAATGGTACGGAGTAAATCTGAAAAAGTTATCGCAGATTGGCTTACAAAAAATAAAATTGAATATGAATATGAAAAAACCATCACCTTATCAAATAATCAAAAAATTTTATCAGACTTCTTTCTCCCTAAAGAAGAGATCTATATTGAATACTGGGGAATGTCTTCTCTCAATAACGAAACAGGAGAATCATATAGAGAGCGAAAATGGGAAAAACAAAATTTGTATAAAATGGATAACATCAAATTAATTGAATTATACCCTCATCATATTTATGAATTAGATACCTATTTACAAGAACAAATTAAATCATATACCGATAACAAAAAATCAAATTGGTTAGCACGAACTATGTTTCCTCAAAAAAGTAAAAAAATCGATAAACAAAAAACACCATCTCCTGATANNAGTAAACCAAACTTCGAAAATAAGCCTACAAAAATAGTAATGNTATGTAAATTATGTAATTTTGAAAATTCTGATAGTACNAATTACTGTGAAGAATGTGGAACAAAATTTTAGAGCATTTGATAATTTATTTTTTGATTAACAAGTCTTCAATTGTTCCTAAAATCGCATAAGCCTTTTCTGATAAAAGATAATTCTTCTTCTCATCTTGAAAAATATACTTTGCCTCTTTTAATGGATTCAAATGATAAATTAAGTGCCCAGCTTGTAAATTTAATGATGTTTCAAGTTCTCTAAATCTCTTTTTACCTTTTTTAATTGCTATTAAAATTTCTATTCTTTTCTGATTGCTCAATGGTTCTATAATTTNCTTATATGCAATTACTGGATCAACATTCGAAAAATCAGTTAACATCATTCTATTTTTAGAATTATAATTTTGTTTTCTAATAAATTCAATAAATTGTTTTATAATTTGATAAGCTTCACTATTAGAATTATTTTCATCGTTCACATAGCCTACTAATCGTTCAATTAAACCATCCATCGAATTTGATCTGATTGCCTCTTCAATTTGATCAATTATTTTATCTAATTCGGTTCCATTGCTTTTATTTAATTTCACTAAACTATTTTTCAAATCATTGAAATATTTTTTATATCCCAAAATATATAATGACTCTAAATATGAATTTAACTCTNTAATGAATTCATCATCAAACGAATTATCATTCACATTAATAGGATATATCTATTATTCAAAACCCTTGTCATTACTTAAATAATAANTATTTTTTTTTCAGGAAAACATATGAAATTAACAATACAAAAGGCATATTCCAAAATAATATAGAGATATCCATCTCGAATAACGATGAACTTGAGGTTTCATTTAAAGTATTATTTATCCCATTAATCACTTTATCATGTATGAATTCAAACTGTGTCAATATATCATTATGAGATTTTATAGTGTGGCCACCAAAACAAGAGTCATTATCTACCAAATCTTCTAATTCTAAAATTAAATTTTCAAAATATAGTTTTAGTTTTTTCGAATAACCNCCTCCATCACATATTGCCATATCACTTTGAGCATATGTCGTATTCCACATTTCTATCTGATCTACATCTACATTTGAAAAAAATAAATCACTTATATTGTTATAAAAATTATTTATTACNACATTGAAATTCTCTTCAAAAGGGACACCAACACATAAACCCGGATTTTCTTCATTTATCGATATCTCATAATTCGCAATTAAATCTCCATCATTAAATTCAACATTTAACTTACTGTGACCACACCAAAAAGAAAACCAATCATAAGAATAATCCATATCATTCGGATAATCACCACTTGTGACATTTATACCACCTAACAAAACGATTATTACAAAAATTAATTTTAATCTCACAATCAAATAATTATTCAGAACTTAATAAATTCTACTCATCATTTAAAATTATTGGATAAATTTCTTTTCTGTAGTCAAACANCATCTTCAAATTTTTTTCTACAAAAATTTTATGAATTATAGGTTCTAAAAAAAATCCTGGCACCGCATATTCTAATTTATCTCTTATTATTGTCCCCCCATCTTTTTCAATAAAGGTATGAGTGTGTTTCCAATATCTATAAGGGCCCCAAGGTTGGACGTCAACAAATTCATCTGGAGGTTGCCATTCTATGATTTTTGTTTTCCACCATAGTGGTATTAACTTATATAATCTCATTCTTATTTTTATTTCAGTCCCCTCCCCCATTACTATTTCTTCTTTATTTAAAATTTTAATTGGAAAACTCTCTGGAGTAACTTTCAATAAGTTAAATGGATTTGCAAAAAATTCAAAGACTGATTTTTTATCTTTTTTTACCCAAGTATCTACATTAATTTCTCTAATTCTCACGTTGTAACTATATCCTATTGCTTTAATTAATTTCTTATCTCACCCATTTTAGCTTTTCAATTTCATCAAGANCAAATATAAAACTGTNCCACCTAATGTAATCAAACCAGCTATATTCATTATNGAGGTGTANGTCTCATATCTAGTATATATTATAATGGCTAATAATGGCCCTATTAATTGGGATACAGAAAAGGAGGCTTGAAATAAACCAGTCGCCGTTCCTACCATACCAATCTTATTCCCATTCACTTCTGCAGTTCTCAACCCCCCAACTAAAAAGAATGCGAAGGATACCCCCAGTAAAACCTGAGTAATACATATTTCAATAAAATTTGATGTAAGTGGGAATGAAAAAAATGCTAGNGCAGATAGAAAAGTTCCCAAAGCAAACATTTTTTCTGAATTTCCCTTATCGGTAAAATATCTCATAACAATTACCTGGGAAATGGTATTTATCATTAAAACAACTCCAATTTGAGAATTTGATAATCCCAAATCTTTCGCCAAAAATAATGACCAATAAATCCAAATGGATGCACCTGCCCCATGTCTTATCATCACCGTCAAATAAATTTTCCAATTAGTCCTTATGACCAATCTATATTTAGGAATNGGTTTATCCTCATTATTTACTTTCTTAATTTTATTTTCGTAATTAACTCCTCCAGTATCTCTTACTATAGCATAGATAAATGCTCCAAAAAATAATACACCACCCAAAATAAAAGCATATTCTATATTCAAAATATCTGAAATTAAACCATTCAAAAATGCACCCAAGGTCCATCCCATCGCTCTCCACGCAGATAGTTCACCCATTGGTGTCCCCCTATCTGATGCAATGGATAGAATTGCTGCAGGAAACATTCCCAAAGAAATCCCGTTAAAAAATCTAACAAGAGCAAATGCAAAAAAAGTATCTGGTAAAATATAACTAAACGTTGTTAAAGAGGACGACAATAAACCTAACAACAAAAATGGTTTTCTACCCCTACTATCAGTTAATTTACCAAATATAGAATTAGAAAAAAATAAAGCTACAGAATAAAATATGGCTAAATAACCGATCTCTAAATCACTAATGTTTCTCGCAGTTAATAATAAAGGTAAGAAAAAGACAGCAGCAGTTATTCCAACATTGCTACCTAAATAAATATACCCCAAATCTTTGTACTGCACTTACTCAAGATAATTTTTATCCATTAATAACAAGTAGATATAATCCAAATTCACAAATTGATAACTCATTAATTCATATCATTTTAATCAAATCATGGTTTTTACTACTTTTTCTAATATTCTCTAAATTTTTCCTTTTCAATTCAAGGCCGCTTATNTTTTCATTTATTCGTATCCATTTTAATCTATTTGCTCTAGCAATAACTGATGCAGCAGCNACAGCAATTGATTTTTGTTCAGCNTGCGGNAAATACTTTACTTCAATATCTAATTCATGNAATTCTTGTAATAGTTTTACTTTTTCATATTGATCAAATTGATCAATAATGTAAATCATTTTTTTATCCCTATATTTTTTTCTATTTAGAAACCTAATTGTATTCTTTGCATTCAACTCATGCATGTTTGATATAATTTGACTAGTACTTAGATTATTATCATATTTCAATAAATTAAAATCAATTGGACTCAATCTTTCAGTCATACTAAATGTAGATATTTGACGTACCCAATCTTGCATGTTCAATGTAATCCCTCTCGGTATCATTTTAGAATCTTTCACCCCTACAAGTTGTAAGTCAATTAATTGATCCGGTGTCGATATCACACTACCAACAACTAATGGACCAATATATTCTCCTACTCCAACTTCATCTTGACCAATTATTAAATCATAATCATCATAAGGTAGATCCTCCCTAATTGCTTCACTCAAATAGTATGCAAATTGAGCATAACCATCTTCTGCAATCACCTTTCCATTATGATGAAATCTAATAATTTTCTTTCCAATTTTGAAACGAACATCTTCAAATTGGCTTAACGGACTCATCTCCTTAAAATTATTATCNTCCAAAAATAAAGATTTAGCATGATTATATTGTTCTTTATTTAACCATAAATTCAAATGATTTACAGGGTGATTATCATATGTTGAATTTGATGGTCTTGCTAATATCATATAATTTGTCTTTCTTTTTCTGTCAATTTCATTAATTTCTGTTTTTTCGATTTTTTCCATAATTAAATCGATTATCTCTTGATAGAACTTTATATTAGAATGATAAACTTGACCATTTCCTTTAATCAATATTTTGGATTGGTTATAATCACCTCTATATATCTCATTTTTCTCTGGTTGTATAGATTTTATACCAAAACTCTCAAGGCCCTCATAAAAAGTAGGTATCTCATATGACTCNAGTAATACTGATCTTATCAACATAAACTGTAAATTAAATTGATATTACAATTTTTTTATTGGAAAATCNAATATTATCAAATTTTAANATCTACTTATNTATTTTGATTTTNCATAAATTAACTATTGTTCGCAATAAATTTAATACTCATATCAAACATAACTGATAAGGAATATTATGCAATTAAGTAAATTCACTTCAAATACTAACATAATTATTTTTAGAATATTTTTATTATTAATGTCAATATCAAGTTATATATTTTTACATGGATATAGAATACTCAATCAACAGGCACTCTCGCAAGATTTCATTAATTTCACTAATTGGACTAATTATGCAGTGATGATCTGGTTAATCTTATTTTTCATATGGCGAGATGATACCGAAAAAGTATCAAAATTATATGGTTTCCCAAAAGGATTACTTACCATGTCGATGACAATTGTTGGTATAGTATATTTTGTCTTATTGTCTGCTGATCATAATCCACCNGGAATTCTTGCATTTACTACACTCCAACATCATTATATTATTCCAATATTATTTGTCGTGGACTTTCTTTTAACCAATCANGAAGAATATAGTTGGAAATGGTTGCCATATTGGTTAATTTACCCCATAATTTATCTTATCTTTGGATTATTTTATGGCTATGCCACAGACGTCTGGGTCTACTTTTTCATTAATATACCCGAATTGGGAATAGGCACATTTTTTATGTGGTTTGCAGTATTGCTATCATTATTTTCCATCTTTGGAGCATTATATATCTTCATAAGTAAAAAATTAAATTCAAAAAATAATGAAAATTGATTGAACAAATCTTCAATCACATTTATTTTAATCAACTAAAACAAACATATTATTAGCCAAGAAATCTAACAATAATGTGTCAGTTATCAAAGCCACAGGTCATGAAAATATTTTAGCAAATCATAAAACTACCTGGCAACTAACTAATGAATCACATCTTACTCTAAAAGGCGATTGTATAGTTGGAGTTAACTCAAGTCATTCCGCCTTTGATCTTCCCGATACAATGAAAATATGGTTGAAAAATGGAAATTGGGTTTCAATAAAAATCATAATAGGAGATCATGAATTTCAAGGAAAAGGACAAGGTCATCAAAATTTAACATTTGAAGATAGAACTGATATGGTATTTAGAAAAAGTCAATTCACATGCCCAAGAACCATTACTATAAACACCTCTTTCTCCGCCTTTGAAATACCTAATAATATCACTAATTTACTCAAATCTAGAGATATNTCTTTCTTAATAGAGATNAATAAAATAGTAAATGAATAATAATCAAATATTTGGCGCTAAATANATCAGTCCCATAAATATTAATGGTTAAGTATATCATATAGAATAAAATAATTGATGAGGGAGTTTTCAAAATGACCAAAATATTAATCACAGGTGCTCTAGGTCAAATTGGAACTGAGTTAATTGTGCCCCTAAATAATCAATACGGTCAAAAAAATATTATAATCTCTGACATAAATAAAAATCCAAAAGATATAGAAACCAATCAATATATTGATCTTGATGTGACAGACATTGCTAAATTTGAAAACATTGTAAAGACCAATGAAATCACTCATATCATTCATAATGCAGCGATCCTATCTGCAACTGGAGAAAATAACCCTGAATTAGCATTAAAGGTCAATAATCAAGGATTTGAAAACGCCTTATCTATTAGCAAAGAATATGGTTGTACTATTCTTTCTCCATCATCAATCGCAGTTTTTGGAGAAACAACTCCCAAGATAAATGCCCCCGATGACACAATAATGCGACCTAACACAATGTATGGTATAACAAAACTGTGGAATGAATTATTAGGAGAATATTATTTTAATAAATGGGGAGTTGATTATCGTGCATTGAGATACCCTGGTATTATCTCATATAAAACAAAACCAGGTGGCGGCACTACAGATTATGCCATTGATATTTTCCATAAAGCTATACTCAATCAAACCTTTAATTGTTTTATTTCATCAGAAACAGTACTTCCAATGATGTATATGCCAGATTGTGTCAATGCCACACTTGATTTTATGAAAGTACCAAATGAACAGCTTAAAAGACGTGTATATAATGTGTCATCATTTGAAATTTCTCCTTCAATATTAACTACAGAAATTAAGAAATATTATCCCAATTTCAAAATTAATTATGATATTGATTATAGACAAAACATAGCAGAAAATTGGCCAAACTCTTTAGATGATAGTAATGCACGCAATGACTGGAATTGGTCACCTAAATACAATATTAACTTAATGTCAAAAGATATGATTGAAAAGTTAAAGCAGATATATGAAATTTAGTCATACTTATTCAATATTTAGAATAAAATCTCCTATATTTTTTTCATCGAAATACATTTTGAGAATTTCATTATCATCTCCTCTCATCATAAATTTAATTTTTTTGAGATTTCTTAGTTCATAAAATGACTCTGGAATTTTTTCTAAAATACAATTATTCATGAGTAACTCCTCAAGTAAGATATTTTTAGAAAATATATCATCCTCTAAATAATATATCGGGTTATTCATAACAATTAATACTTTTAACTTTTCTAAATTTTGAAAATGTTTCATTTTCAAAACACTAATTTTATTATTTGACAGATATAATCTTTCAAGACTTTTTAGGTCCTTCAATATATCCTCACTAAATGCTTCAATCTGGTTATTCATCAAATTAAGCTCTAATAAATTATTCAATCCATCAAAGGTGCTTTTATCCAGCTTAATCAAATTATTCCCCTCTAAATTTATGTCTAATATAATACCCAATTTTCTAAAAATACCATCTGGCAATTTTGAAATTTTATTGTTTTGTAGATACAATGCGATTAATTTTTCATTATTTTGAAAAATATCTGCCTCAAATTTTTTTAATTCATTTACTCTCAAGTCTAAAACAATTAAATTTTTCAAACTACTAAATTCTAAATTAGAAAGTTTTTTCAGTCTATTTCTACTAAGGTTAAGATATTTCAAGTTAGATAAATTATCAAACATATTACTCACATTGTCCATACTATTATTGGATAAGTCTAAATGTTCAATCTTTGAATTATTTTGGAATATTTTTTTATCTAAAAATTTAATCGAATTGGTTCTCAAAGATAAGTAATCTAAATTTATACAATGTATAAACGTATTTTTGTCAATCTTTTCAATTAAATTATGATCAAGTATCAATTTTTTTAATTCAACACTATTGAAATTTTTCGATTGAATTTTTTTTATCATATTATGTTTTAAATTCAAATATCTCAAATCATGAAAAATACCAAAATCGAAATCATATAATTCTTTTATTCCAATTCTTCTCAAACTCAAACTTATTAGTTTACCATCTTCAAACTGTGTTTCATTATCTTTAATTATGCTATCAATTTTATTTTCATGTCCTAATTGTCTCAACAAACCCCTTAATTTCTCAGTATCATTACTCATAAATCTCAATCCAGAATTGTTCCTAAACCAATAGATCTTTCACGAAACTTTTTGCATCTCTCCAATATTGCATCAAACTTTGATGTTTATCACTAGTTTTTGGAAATAGCCAATTTACATTTTCATGTTTTCCTTTAAAATGAAAATTACTTGGGTGTGAATTAATTCGTATATCTCCATCAAGGTTCATACTTTCAAAATCACCATAATAAAGCTGTAAATTATCAAAATTATTTTCAATACATTTCATTATAAAATCTAATCTTTTTGCATTAATCGGGAAGTCATTTAAAAATTCAGGTTCAATTACCATCACTCTATTAGCATCCATTTCAGGATGCCATTCAGTATCTAATCCAAACATAGAATATATTAGAGTAGGTCTGTCTTTATCAATCTCTAATTCACTTGAATTCATATGACTCAGATTAAACTCATAATTCACTCGTTTCTCCATAACATTTGGGAGTTTCATATGTTTAAATTCATGATACTCAATATCTAAAAATGTATCATATTGTTTACTTTTACTATATTTGTTAATATTTCTTTGATTTGCATAATATTTTTTTCTGGAAAAAGTTCCTGCAACCCATTGCCAGGATAAATTATTTGATGCAGGGTCCCCATCTAACAAGTTATAATATAACCATTTTGCAGG
>PBWW01000067.1 GCA_002728275.1 Candidatus Heimdallarchaeota archaeon | reverse complement strand
ACATATGATAAATCAATATTATGCTCTCTTGCTCTTCTACGAACTGCAGGAGGGGCTAAAACTTTATTTATATTTGTAGCAGATAATGAATCATTTGGAACTACTACATTTTCAGGACTTGATCTTCGTCTTGTAATTGAAGAGTCAGGAGTTGAAGGTTTGAATAATGAAGGGTCTTCTTCAATTTCATTTAATTTGTAATCATCTAAATCACGATTCTCGACTATTTCTGAATTTGAGTTATTTGATTCTGTTTTGATTAGGAAAAGTGTTTGCCCTACCTTTATTGTATCACCAACCTTGAATAATATTTGTTCAATTTCACCTTCTACTGGACTTGTAATTTCAGTTGTAACTTTTTCAGTGAATACTTCTAATAATTCTTGTTCAACATCAACTTTTTCTCCTTCACTGACAAATAATTCTAAAACTTCTCCCTCATGTACTCCTTCACCCACATCAGCAAATTTTATTTCATAACTCATATTGATCACATCAGTACTCCCATATAGTGTCTATTGCAGACAAAATCCTATCAGCACTAGGTAAATAATCATGCTCAAGAATAAATGGAAAGGGCACATCATATCCAGTAACTCTCATAATAGGAGCTTCCATTGAGTCAATAGTTTTTTCACCTATTAAAGCAGATAATTCAGCTCCAAAACCTGCTGTTTTTGGAGACTCTGTGACAGAAATAAATCTACCTGTTTTCTTTACTGATGAAATTATTGTTTGAGAGTCATAAGGTGAAATTGTTCTTAAATCGATTACTTCACAGTTTATTGATAACTCATTTGAAGCGATTTCTGCAGCTTCAAGAGTATTTTGCAACATTGAACCATAACTAACAAGAGTTATGTCATCACCATTTCGCACGATGTTAGCTTTTTCAAGAGGAACGGTATAATCTTCTTCAGGAATTTCTTGTTTAAAGGCACGATAAATTCGTTTTGGTTCTAAAAATATAACAGGATTATTATCTCTTATAGAGGAAATTAGGAGACCTTTGGCATCATAAGGATTTGATGGAATAACAACTTTCAAACCTGGGGTATGAGCAAACAAAGCTTCTGGAGATTGGCTATGATAATGAGCTCCTCTGACACCTCCTCCGTAAGGTGATCTTATAGTCACATTAGTGGTAAATTCACCTCCAGATCGATATCTAAATTTGGCTAACTCTGAAACTATTTGATCAAATGCGGGATAAATAAAATCTACAAATTGTATTTCNGGAACTGCTTTTGCNCCTCTTAATGCCATNCCTATAGCNAAGCCAACNATACCACTTTCNTTTAATGGAGTATCCATNACACGATGTGCACCATATTTTTCTTGGAGTCCTTCTGTAGCTCTAAACACNCCACCATTAGGACCAATNTCTTCACCCATAAGATAGACTGAAGGATCATTTTGTAGTTCTATNTCTAATGCATCTCTAACTGCTTCAAGNATATTTAATTCCACCATTTAATCTTCCTCCGTAAAAAATTTGACCTCTTCCCATTGTTCTAAAAGACTTCCTGGTAGAGTGTCATAGACATCTGTGAACATTGTTTCGAGTTTTGGCTTTGGTCTCGAGTCAGCAATTTCTATCAACTCATTAATTTTTTTATCATAATGNTCATAGATTATTGAATTTTCTTCCTCACTAATTAGATCTTTTCTAATGAGATATTTTTTGAATCTTTCTATTGGATCCTTAAGTTTCCACTCTTCTACCTCTTCATCAGGTCTATACCTAGAGGGATCGTCTGACGAGGTATGAGGACCCATACGATAAGTAAATGCTTCTATCAATGTAGGTCCATTTCCATTTTGTGCGTGTTTAATTGCATCTTTTACCGCAGAGTACATAGCTAAGATATCATTCCCGTCAACCTGTTCTCCCTTGATACCATATGCAATTGCCTTATCTGCAATTGTATTTGAAGCAGTCTGTTTTTCCAATGGCACACTGATGGCAAATTGATTGTTCATACATATAAATATGGTAGGAGTTTTGTAAACTCCGGCAAAGTTTAATCCTGAATGAAAATCAGAGGATGAAGTTGCNCCATCTCCAAAAAATACAATATTTACCTCCTCTGGATTTATTTGTGATGCATAATAAGCAGCCCCAGTNGCATGAATAATTTGAGTACCAATGGGTGCTGATGGATTTANAAAGTTTATTTTTTTATTGCCAAATAAACCAGGTAATCGACGACCTTTNTTTATATCTAAATCATTNGCGAATAAATGATTGATAATTTCTTCTAAAGGCATATCACGATAAATAGCTGCACCATGTTCTCTATATGCGGGNAAAATCCAATCTTGATTGTTTAATGCGGCTGCGGCACCAATATGAGCTTCTTGACCAGTGGTAAATATATGAAATCCAACTCTACCTTGCCTTTGTAATCTTATTCCTTTTTGGTCTAACAATCTAAGTTGGATCATAGATTGATACCATTTTAGNAATTCTTCACTTTCTATACTTGGTTCAATAGCTTCATNGATAATTGAACCATCTAATTGTAATATTTTTCTCATGAGNACCAATCTTTTTTGTTATATAATAAAANAATATNCGACTTGTCTTAATAAATATAATTTCACCGACAATGAAATAAAAATAATTAATTTAAAATATTAGAACAGAATTTAATATTNAACTGAATATTCAAAATCTTATTTTACCCTTATACAATATATTAATAANATATANATTANAATTNATATACGAAATATTTTGGATGGTTTTGNNATATAATGGAAATTAATGATAAAAAAAGTGATAATGAAAAAAGAATATTCCAAATAAAACCTTTATTTCAAAAAGATAGCACNCCAGAGGGTGATTTTGAGGCAGTTAGAGTATCACAAGCCAAAGTAAGTTTATATCTTGACTTACCCTTTTTTGGTTGGCTACTAAGCCAATTGGAGGTGTTTCCCACTTTGGACAGTAGAGTTAAAGGATTGACTTTAGATAGTAGATACATATATATTAATACAAATCAAATGAGTATTAAGAATAGATCACAAATAAGAGGAGATTTACTTCACCAAATTTTACATTTAATAATGAAACATGCAAATACTAGTAAACTTAGAAATGAAAAAATATTTCAAATTTCCTCAGAAATTAATACTTTATTCATGATAGATGAAACTAAAAAAAAACTGTATGGAGAAATATATGGTGATTTGTATGATAAGAATGATGAAGATAAATTCAAGATACAAANTTTAAAAAATATACCNGAAATTTTACAAAATTTGACGTTAGATGCAATTTATAAGATACTAAAAGAGTACGGCCTAAGTTTTTATGAAGATAAATCAATAAATGATAATGATATTGAAGANGATGTAATTAAGGAAATTCAAGATTATNCAGGTATAGAAGATATTTGTGGATTTAATGAAACTAAGAAATTATTTGAACAAAATAATTCAGAGGAAATATTAGATTTGGAAAAACAAAGATTTAGAGGATTATTAAAAAATGCGATGACCCAAGTGAGGAATAAGAATAATTTGCCATTAGACATTAGAAAAATAATTGATGAATTATTAGAACCAAAATTAGCTTGGGACTTNATACTTGAAAGATTTATTCAAAAAACTATTGTTTCAGATTGGAGTTGGGTACCNCCAAATAANAGATTAATTGGGAGAGGATTATATATTCCTTCNACTGAGAGAAAATCAATTAATATTGTAGTTGCGGTGGATACATCNGGCTCTATAAATAAGNATGAATTAACTCAGTTTGCTACAGAGTGTTATTCAATTATTTCATCTAAAATGAAGATGAAAATGATACTCATAGATTGTGATATGAAAATACAAAATATTAGGATAATAGAAGAGGGAAATTCCATAGATGGTTCTAATTTACCTTGGGAAGACAGATCTTTTTTTGGTGGAGGAGGGACATCATTTGTACCTGTTTTTGATTGGTTAGAGGATCAGGATATAACTCCAGAGGTGTTAATATATTTTACAGATGGCATGGGGCAATATCCTTTGGATGAGCCANATTATCCTGTGATTTGGGTAGTAACTGAAGATACCAAGGTACCTTTTGGAGATATGATCAAATACTAATAAAATGAATATGAAAGAGAATAAATTTNGTAAATTACGGTTATGAAAAACTATAAATGAAATTATAATATTATTAACTAAGTTGATTATTTGCAAACNNATAGATTGAGCATTCTAAAAATTATCAAAATCGCCTTNGTTCATATTGGGGTGGGGATACTAATTGTGATAATTTCTAGTTTTTTGAATTCTGAGATGAAGTTCAATAATTGGCGAAGTGATCAAATATCATTCTATTTAGGATTACCAATCATATTTGAATTTATTAGATTGATATTTTCGCACTATTATGATAGCAAGAACATAATTAGACCATCATTGATTTTTGCATTATTAATAAGTTCAATAGGTATTTTTAGTATGCAATTTTTCATATTACCGGTCGCCAATATAGGATTACTAATATCTGTAGGATTATTTTATATGGGATCAAGCATTTTAACTACATTGGTTGATGGTAACTTGACCAAAATATCTGCCCAAGGAGATAGAGGAAGAATTGCAGCAGTTATTCAAGTATTTAGACTTTCTGGCTTTGCTTTAGGAGGAATAGTGGGNAGTATATTATACCCCGAAATCGAATTTGGTNATTTTTTAAATTTATTTTTAATAATTTATATTACAATAGGGTTAATTTCAGTATTGAGTATTGAAAAATCTGAGAATGATTATACATATAATGCAGACTTTAGATCAAATTTGAAAAATTTNTTTATTTTACTCAAAGAAAACAACTTGCCGAAATTAATGACAATATTCCTGATGGTGTATCCCATCGGGCTATANATGCAGGATNTNATTTTTGAACCTTTTGTAATAGATGTATTTGACTTTGATAAAAATAATGTTGGTAGTGTAGTGACATTATGGACTAGTTTAACATTGATTTTCACGCCATTGGGAATAATTATTGGTAAAAAAACTAAAATAATAATTCCTATATTTTTTGGATCTTCATTTGCAACTATAGGGTTAATNTTGTTCATTATATCATCAATGATTAATAGTATATCGATATTATATGGTGGCTTAATTTTATTTGGAATTGGTAATGGTATTGCATCAGGGCCTGCTATTGAATTAATGCTTGAAGTGTGTGGAAGTTATAGAAATTTAGTAACAGTTTTGTTAGGATTTTTTGGCTTGATGACCACTTTAGGAAGATTTTTGGCCGCAATTTTAGGTGCATTAATATTGGCTATAACATCTAATAATTATCAATTTCTATTCTTGATAGAGNCATTATTTATTTTCGTAGGTTATATCCCACTATATTTTGTGATTAGGATATTTGAGAAAAAAAATTAAAATTGTTCATATAAAATATTGGAAATATATTCAGTGTTCTTAGAAAAGGTTAATCATAAGGACAATTATAATATTATTATGGATTTACAAACGGATATATTAATCATTGGTGCTGGACCTGGAGGNTATCCNGCAGCGATAAGATCAGCACAATTAGGCAAAAAAGTGATAATTGTCGAAAAAGAATATATTGGAGGAGAATGCTTGAATTGGGGTTGTATTCCTAGTAANGCACTAATACAATCAGCAAAATTTTATGACAAGATTGTAAGGAAATCCGAGCAGATGGGAATCAAAGTAAAAGAAACTGAGATTGATATAACCAAAATGCAAACTTGGAAAAATGAGGTACAAGATAAACTAATAGAAGGAATTAAATTACTTTTAAAAACAAATAATGTTGAAGTTATATTCGGGATAGCTAATTTTGAGTCTAAAAATGTTGTCCAAGTTACAAATAATAATAATGAAAAGATTAATATTAATTTTGANGATTGTATAATTTCAACGGGAACTGAGTTTATATCNATACCAAATATTGAGATTGATGAAATCGATTTTCTCACTGCGAAAGGAGCTTTAAATTTAAATTCTATACCTGAACATTTAGTTTGTATTGGTGGAGGAATAATTGGATTAGAGTTAGGTATGACATGGGCAAAATTAGGTGCTAAAGTTACAATAATTGAAATGTTGCCAAATATATTAAATTCAATTGATAAGAGAGCAACAAATGTGTTGAAGAAGAAATTAGGTAAATATGAAGTGGAAATTCTTACTAGCACAAAAGTTTTAGAGGCAAATAAAAATGGAGAAGTAATTGAAATATTAATAGAAAAAGAAGGACAACAATCAAGATTATCAGCATCAAAGGTGTTGATATCAATAGGAAAAAGAGCAAATACAAAAAATTTGGAATTACATAAAATAGGGTTAGAGTTAGATCAAATGGGGTTCATAAAAATTAACACTCAAATGAAAACTAATATAGATAATATCTATGCGGTTGGAGATTGTGTTGGGGAACCATTTCTTGCCCACAAAGCAACTAAGCAAGGAGTTATTGCTGCAGAGGTAATAGCAGGCGAACCCTCAGAGGGAGATTGGAGATCAATGCCTAGTGCAATATTCACAGACCCAGAAATTGCAACAGTAGGTCTTAACGAAAAAGTTGCAAAAGAATTAGGTTACGAGATAGTGACTGGAATGGCGTCATTTAATGCATCTGGCAGAGCATTAACTCAATTAGATCATGATGGATATGTAAAAATAATTTCAGATCAAAATAATGGAATTATTTTAGGTGTAGAAATTGTCGGGGCAAATGCATCTGATTTAATTTCAGAAGCTGCATTAGCTATCGAGATGGGTGCGACGGTGGAAGATATAGGTTATACAATTCATCCACATCCTACATTACCTGAAATGATTATGGAGGCTGCGGAAGCAATTGAAGGAAAAGCAATTCATGTACCAAATAAAAGAAAAAAGAAAAATTAATTACTTAGCTAACTTAATTTATCTAAAATGATGATTTAATTATAATTATATTTTNTAATATTATGTTATAATGAAATTAAGAGTCATAAATGCAAATATTATTGACCCTTATCTAAATTGTTCATTAGAAAAAATTTTACATGAAAAATGCATTTCAACAAATGAATTGATGATAAGATTTTGGAGAAATGATAAGAGCGTAATAATGGGAAGAACTCAAAATATTGAAAAGGAAGTTAATCTGGCATTTTGCAATGAAAATAATATTAAAATTGTTAGGCGACATAGTGGGGGAGGAACTGTTTTCAATGATTTAGGGAATTTAAATACAACTTTTATTATTCCGATTAAATTACTTAGAGGTAGATATGTCAGTGAATTTTCTATCGAAATTAGGGAAAAAATGATGAAAACATTAATTGATATTGGAATTAAAAGTATAAAAAGCGAAGGAATTTCAAATATATTTATTGGAGAGAAAAAAATTAGCGGAAGCGCAGGTCATTTAAAAAAGGGTTGGTTTTTACACCATGCTTCATTATTAATAGACNGTGATTTAAAATATTTGAATAAATCAATTTTAGCAAGAGAAAATAATNNAGTGGGTAAAAATGAAAGTCGTTATTTTGAAACTACTAATTTAACTGATAAATTTGATTTTGATATAGACAGATATAAAGAGAGCATNGTTAACTCATTAGCTACCNAATATGATCTCAAGGTTGAAAGTTCTCAAATATCTGATAAAGAAATGAATGATGCAAAAAAATTAAAAGAAAAGTTATTTGACAAAAAAAAGTGGATATTTNATGGTAAAAGAAATTTATAATTAGAAATCCATATCATCAGGCATATCACTTGGACCGCCCGGACCACCTAAATTTTTTGCAGATACGACATCATCAATTCGTAGTAAAATTGAAGCAGCCTCGGATGCAGATAGTATGGCTTGTCTTTTTACTCTAACNGGTTCCATTACTCCTAATTTTTTCATATCATCAATTTTACCTTCTATTGGATTGACTCCATAAGTAAATTTCTTATCTTTATACATTTGATTTAATTCACCTATTATTTCAATAGGATCCATTCCTGCGTTTTCGGATAAAGCTCTAGGAATAACTTCAATAGCAGTTGCGAAAGACTCAATTGCTAATTGTATTTTTGATGGTTGTGAAAGTTTGAATGACCGCAATTCATTTGCAATGAATAATTCTGGAGCTCCTCCTCCTGGTACTAATTCCTTATCCTCAATTATATTTCGNACCACACATAAAGCATCATGAATACTTCGTTCATACTCATCTAATACGAATTCAGTCCCACCTCTAATTAAAATGGTAACTGCAGAGGATTGTGGACTGTCGGTTACAAAAATTACATCGTCATCTGCAACTTTTCGTTCTTCTACTTTACCTGCACTTCCAAGATCTTTAGAGCTTAGATCACTCATATTACTAACAATTGGTGCATTGGTAGATTTTGATAATTTTTCGATATCACTCTTTTTCACTCTTCTAACTGCAAAAATACCAGCTTTTGCTAAATGATGTTGAACCATATCATCGATACCTTTTTGACAGAAAACAACATTTGCNCCAGTGGAAATTATTTTGTCAGCCATTTCTTTAAGTGAGGCCTGTTCTCTATCAAGAAATTGTTGAACTTGATCAGCAGACTCAATATTTAATTTTGAGTCAAATTCAGTTTTATTAGTCTCTAATGCAGCATTAATTAGCAAAATTTTTGCATTTTTTATTAATTTAGGCATATCAGAGTGTACTCGCTCTTTATCTAAAATTAATCCTTTAATTAATTGTGTGTCAGATAATGATTCACCTTGTTTTTTGATAATCACAATATTATCAATGTCAACTGCTCCTTCATCCTCAACGGATAATGCTGCGTCAACGATCAAGTCAGCCATATGTGAACTTTCACCCGAGATAATTTTTGATGACATTGANGTCTTGGCGATATTTAATAATGAGTCCCTGTCATTTAATGAAACTTCTATTTTGATTGAATTTAATAACTCTAAAGCTTTATCCATAGATAGACGATATCCTTCNACAATTATACTTGGATGTATATCCATCTCCAATAAATCTTGAGCCCTTTTTAGTAATTCACCGGCTAAAACAACTACTGTTGTAGTACCATCTCCAACTTCTTGATCTTGCGTTTTTGCTAAGTCGATAATAAATTTTGCACCAGGATGCTGAACGTCCATTTCCTTTAGAATTGTGGCACCATCATTTGTTATGACAACATCTCCAAAAGAGTCGACTAACATTTTATCCATCCCTTTTGGGCCTAACGCAGTTCTTACTGCTTCTGATATTATCTTAGCGGCTTGAATATTATTGTTCAATGCATCCCTGCCTCTAGTTCTCTCTGTTCCTTCTCTAAGTATAATAAAAGGTTGACTCATATAATTCACCTAAAATATAATCAAAATATTTGATTTATATTTTNACAAACTTTACATGATTTAAATAATTTAAGTTAGTAACCGAGTTGACATTTATGGGTTAGAGTATTTGAAAGATGGAAAATCTAAACTAAAAACAATTGCAATTAATAAAATTAAAAATGAGCTTAACTCGATTTGATTCAATACTTCATTTAATATGATGAATGCGAATATTGAGCCCAAAATTGGTTCTCCTAAAGTGGAGACTCCGACATCAATGGTGTTAAGTTTAGGCATAGCCCAATTATAAATCGCATGACCAAGTAAACCTGGAAATATTGCCAATAAAAACCCATAAAACCATAAATTTGGATCAATAAGGTAAATATTCTGTTGATTTACAATTGTCATGAAAAATAAGAAAAATGAAGCAATTAAATTAACTAACCCAAAATATTTCCAAAGTCCTATTTTTGGGACCATATCTTTTGCCAATATCAAATATATAGCAAAGCCAATTGCGCTACCTATTGCTAAAATTAATCCTTCTGTAGAAATATTGGAAGAATTTAATGAGGATAAGAATAAGGACATACTTGCAATTAAAATCAAGATGAACGAAACCACTTGTCGCTTAAGTAAACCTGATTTATATGTGATATGACTTAAAATGGCTAGCCAAATTGGAGCAGTATTTGTCAAACTTAGACTCGTGGCAATTGGAAGATAATTTAGAGAGTCAAACCACCACCCAAAGTGAGTTGCTAAGGCTAAACCTGCGATTGCGACTTTCATAAGTTCTAATTTATTTAATTTTAGTTTAAAATTTTTATTGAGAAGAAAATATGCAATTATACCTGTTAAAAATACTCTAGAAAAAGCCAANATATATGCAGGTTGGTTTGATAATTTAATAATGAATGAAGAGCTGGTTACACCAAGTACTCCGAATAATAAAATAATGCGAGGGTTATGGTATATCTTCATTATATTTGGATTATAATTTAGACAGTTTAAAGAATTTTACTAAGATATTGAATATTATTTATCATATTTTATGATTCTTGTAACTATGAAAGAATGGAAAGAATTTGACTTCTCCTATTTGATGATGATTAAGTAAATAATATATATTGGTTTAATAATTATGGATATAATTCCCATGAAGCAAGTTCAAGTTAGAGTACCAGCAAATCAATCAGATGTAATAGAGGATATGCTGAAAATTCTAAATATTAAATCTAGAGCTACATCTATAGTTACTAGAGATAATGATATTTTATTCCAAATTAGAGTTGAAGATAGTGAGTCTAATGAATTGATACATGAATTAAAGGCAAGAGGAGTGGGAGACATATTTGGCGAAGTAAATGTTGTGATGCTTAGTTTGCATATGTCAAGTGCCAGTGAAATTAGTAAAATTGATAAATCAAATGCAGCAAATATTGAAGAAATTTTATCTGAAATTCAAGCAAGTGCAACTTTAAATGGGAGTTATATTGCATTAATAATTCTGTCTGGTGCATTAGCGGCATTAGGTCTGTTAGGTGACTCAACAGTGATTATTATTGGATCAATGATTGTTGCACCATTATTAGCACCTGTAGCATTAACATCAATTGGGATATTGTTAACTCAAAGGAATATTTTGATAAGAGGGTTAATTTCAGAGGTCGTAGGAGTTATACTAACNATATTTGTTGGATTTATAGTGGGAGAACTGGTAATACAATTTAGTGATTCGAATACAATCGTTGAGACTGAAGCAATGAAGGAAAGAGCATTACAGGCAGATCCATTGAACATATTATTTGCTGTTGTTTCNGGTATAGCAGCGGGAGTCATAATTTCNAAAGGGCAAGGGCTGTCNATAGTTGGAGTTGCAATTGCGGCGTCTTTGGCACCACCTGCAGCNAATATTGGCCTATATTTAGCTCTAAATAACCCATATGCAGCATTAATTGCAGCTACTATTTTGATGATAAACATTTTTGCAATAAATACTTCTTGTTCTTTGATTTTTACAATTTATAAATTACCATCAAAAGCAGGATTNAGCAAAAGAAGAAGTAGCCGAGCAAGGCGAATAAATAATTTAATAACACTATTAATATTCACAGCCTTTGTGGGGCTATCAATTTATTTTACATCAATTGTGTTGAATAATTAAAATAGCTTGTAATAAAACTATAATTATTTGGGTTTGTATTCATTGCATTTTTTTATGAATGGATAATTTAATTTTTTATTTATTAGACATANGAAACTTTTTCCTTTTATTGAACAACTATTACATAGACTATCATCTTGTGTGATTGATTTTTCGGTCAAGTCATATGATAATTTAAGTTTAGTTATTTTCATGATATTCACCATTATATATTGTTGGAACTTACAATATATGAATTATATANTGACAAATATCGGCATTATTATATAAATGTTATTGATAAGAAAAAAAACTTAATTATTTAATTAGNAAAATGTTTGTTCTATCTTGAAATAATAATTATATGAATGCACTCAAATCGTCATCTTCATCATCATCTATTGATTCATCATACTCATAAGAGTCATATTGATTATAATCATTATATTCTAGATCATCTTTGGATTGTTTACTACGATTTATTAGATGGTCTTTCAGTTCAAGTGCATTGGNATTTAATTTTGACAAATCCATATTTTCATCTAATACAATGTTTAATAATTCTGAAACTTTCTTTGCGGCCAAATAATCTGGAATAGTAGCAATACAATGAGATAATATTGAGAAACAAGCAATGCCACTGCGTTTTGATTCCATTAAGGACAATGCAACTGACCCGTAGATAGCTCCTTGCGGTAATGTCCATATACCTTTCTCTGAAAGGAACTCTCGGGTTACATCATCTGAGGCAACAATATTGTATCTTAGATCTGTGGCATCATTTGGTCTACCGGTGGGTANAGCACCAATTATGATCAAACTTGATGGNTCAATTTTGCTGTACCAATCAAATAAATAATCTATAAACTCTACTAAATTCTCTTCAATTATGGCTACTTCAGATAAGACTAAAATATATTTATCAGATTCATAGATTCTAATTGGCCGTTGGATTATCCCGTCGCGAACAATACCAACTGAAGGAATTAAAGAGGATGAGATATACCCTTTTTCAATTAATCCTAAACAATCTATTACATGATTTGCAACTAATGATGCAACTANACCACTGCCGGTAAAAGCTTGCAAAATTGTTTTCCCGATTGGTTGAATAGGAGTCATTTCNACAACGTCGAATANGGGTGAATTCATTAAGTTANTAAANATTCCAAGCTTATAAATTAATTTAATTAACCTAANTATGAATTGTAAAATCAATGAAGATTAAATATATANTTTAAGTTTAAATCATTCTTTCAATGCATTTTCTAAATGGACTATAAGNCGATAGCCTGATTTTACTTTATGATCAGGTAATACTATTTCAAATTTTTCTTGATCAGATTCTTTGTAATAAATTATATTGAAACCATCTTTTTTTAATTGNGAAACATGTTTNCCATCAAAAATATCACCATCTAATACAAAATGTTCATAGACATGTCCATTTGTATATACCATTGANGGCGAAATATTATTTTCTTTCAAAAATGAATTTAAAAATGCATGAGATATAATTTCNTGGGGACTATAAACTATTTCTGCGCCTATTTTCATAAGTGGNAGTTTATCATATTCGTANGGAACCAATTGTATTAATTGAGTATTATTTAATGGAGAGTCGGAATTTAAACTATTTTCTTTTAAATTTTTAATGGTCACACCTAATACTAAAGAACTGGTCATATCATCAAATGTACTAATTATGAGATCGCCATCTTTGACGAGATCATTGAAATCATCATATGCCTTGGAAATTTCCCATTTAAAACATTGGTATTTAGAATTAGCTAAGACATCCTCTTCTTCCGGATTATCCCAGAAAATNACAATATCTGCATCATCNACATCTAATCTTTGTATCAAGCTATCTACCAACTCAGAATATCCTGCGAAAATTAGCCGACCAATATGTGTTTCTTTGATCTGTTCTTTAGAAATGTTATCAAGTTCTTCTCGGTCTGCGAAAATTAATAAATTAGTCGCATTTGGTGGTATTTTTTCATATTCATTATTTACAGATGGATGTAGATATAACTCATTCAATCCAGGAGTGATGAAACCTATAGGTTGAGCTGTTTCTAAAAAATCACTATAATTAAATTCGCTTGGAACTTCGATGTATCCGATAGTAGACTCTTGTGAACGTAAATCTTTAGTTGAATAAGGAATTGACACTTGTGTAGTGGTAAAATAATTTTGTAATACATTTGTAAGAAAAACAAATAATGAGATAGGTTTATTGATACCTGCATATCTTGAAATTTCATAGGTAGGGGCAGATAAGAATTCTGCATATATATCTAATTCACTTGAGATTGATTTTGCGATTATACCTGTTTGTAATACTAGATTATCATTTGAGGGGAGCAAAAATAATCCTGAACAATTATTTAAAGATAAAATTTCCATCACAGTAGGCTTTGTGATATCNGTNTTAAGTACATAATAACCTGAAATTTCTGCAACACGNGCTCTATCTTGATCTATTTCNACAATTACTACCTCATAACCTCTCTCCTTAAACAGTTGAGCGAGCCTACGACCCTTTGATCCAAATCCACCAATTATAATATGATTAACAAAATTAATATCGGACGAGGGTAATGAGTTTTGTTTAGTTAATTGAAGATTTACAATACGATTAATTATAATTTGAGAACCTAATGCTATGAATGAAATACCATGAGCAACCAAAACCAAAGTAATAAATTTAGTAATAGGGTATGTAGGTGATATATCACCAAAACCGACGGTGGTTATTGTTACAATTGTAAAGTAAATTGAGTCCAACCAGCTTAAATTCTCAATTATTTTAAAGCTTATAACTGATGTAAATAATATGAATGTAAAATAAATTGGAAATATTTTTCTGAAATTATAATTTTGAGCTATATTTTCAAGTTTATCAAAAATATCATCTTGATTTGCAATTAAACGTGCTATAACAAAATTAAGAATTAAAACTATGAAACCTAATTGGATGGTAGCACCGTAAAAAGCAATGAGGAATACAATGAAATTTAGAAAGTTGTTTGATGAATTCAAACTTATGTCGCCGTCAATAAAAATATTAAAAAATAAATCAAAAGTAGAGGGCCATTCTGATTCAGTTAATATTTTGAGGCTTATGATTAGAATTAAGTTGAACATAACAAATGTGATTCCAAGAGTATATTTGTTATTAAGTTTGTAATTCATGTGAAATGATCCCCAAAAGTTAATTATAATAAAGCTTGAGCCTAAAATATCATTTTCTTTGGTTTATTTCAAGATAATGATGATTGAATGAAACAATCTAATAATTATGAATTTATTTTTTTTGTAATACTATAATATAAATTTTTTCTATAATTATTTTATCATATTTTGAAAGGATTGGGAAGAGTTATATATAGACAAATTGGTTTTTGTATAACCGATTTTTGTTTTTGCCGATTTTTAAAAGTTAAAAATGGCTTTAGAGGAGATAATATGTCAAAAAAACCAGATAATTCAGATAAAAATGCAGTAACACAGGCTTGCCCTGATTGTGGTAGTATAGATTTAATTCAAGATAATCAAAGAGGGGAATTAATTTGTACTAATTGTGGAGCAGTAGTCGAAGACATGATAATAGATGACTCACCGGAATGGAGAGCATATTCATCAGAAGAGAGAGCCAATAGATCAAGAGTAGGATCTCCAACAACATTAACATTACATGATAAAGGTCTATCAACTCAAATTGGACAAGAGGATCGAGATGCATATGGTAGAAAATTGTCAAAAAACCAAAAATACCAATTTTATAGANTAAGAAAGTGGGATACTAGAAGTAGAATTCATTCTAGTAAAGATAGAAATTTGACTAAAGCCATGAGAGAATTAGATAGGTTATCATCTCAATTATCNTTACCAAGATCAGTTAAAGAAACTGCNTCTTTGATTTACAGGAAGGCATTAAATGCGAATTTAATTAGAGGTCGATCAATAGAAGAAATGATAGCTGCATCAGTTTATGCTGCGGCAAGACAAAGACATTTACCAAGAACATTGGATGAAATTGCTGCAGAAACTAGAATGAGTAAAAAAGAACTTGGAAGAGCTTACCGATTATTATTATTCGAACTAAGCTTGAAAATCCCATTAGCGGACCCTATAAATTATGTGAGTAGATATGCAGCCGAATTAAATTTATCCGGAAGAGCTACTGCAGCNGCTAAAAACATGATAAATGAGGCAAAAAGAGAAAAAATTACTACAGGTAAAGACCCCGTATCTTTAGCAGCTGCGGCAATTTATATTTCATCTATTTTAAATGATGAACAATTNACTCAAGCTGAGATTGCAGAGGTAGTTTCAGTAACTGAAGTTACAATCAGAAATAGGTATAAAGAATTAGTTAAGGAATTAGATATTGCTTCATCGATGTATTAGATTAAGACTTATTTAAAAGACGTTTTTGACGTCTTTTTTCCGCATCATTATATCTACGCTCTTCGATTTTATTAGTTAACTTAAGTGGTGGCACTGGTATAGGTTTATTATCATCATCAACTGCAACCATTGTCAAATAGGCTTTACCTGTTTTGGTTATTGTTCCAGTATANACATTTTCAACTTCAATACTTACACCTACCTCTAGTGAAGTTCTGCCAGTATAATTTACTGATGCTTTTAATCTAATTAATTCACCTACATGAACTGGATTAAGAAAATCCATTTTATCAATTGATGCGGTGACTGCTCGAGTTCTACAATGTCTAAGAGCAACCCAACCTGCAACATTATCGACTAAATTTAAAATTGCACCACCATTAATTGCGCCAATATCTAATGAATTATCTCTCCATGATGGATTTGAATANGCAGGCATTGCTAATTGNTATGTAATAATTGAAGATTCACTTGGAGATTTTGGTTCCACACACTTAATTTTAATGATCTGAATTTGAATATTTAGATTGACTACAATATTATTGCGGAGTTATAACATCAGTTTGGTATTTATTAGATCTTTAATTTTTGACTCTATATCAGAAGTATCAGAAAATGAAATAGGACTGATTGTTATAGATTTGTCTATATAGATTTTATAGGAGTCTTTTTGAGTATCAAATGTCTCTTTTTTATCCCCCCACAACCAGTAATATGGATCTCCAGATGGATCTTTATTTTCTCTTAAATAATTTACATATTTATAATTATCAGGCTTTACAACTTCGATCTTAATATTTTTACTAAAAGTATCTGGAAAATTAATATTTACTAATAAAAGNCGTTCCCATGAAGCTTTAGATAATTCATCATATAACAATTTTGCAATTTTAACTCCTATTTCTGCAAATTTGTTTAATTCTCCAGGAAAATCATCTTTAAAAAAATAAATTTCAGGGACATCCATAGAAAAAGCAAATGAAGGAATATTTTGTAAACCTGCTTCTAGTGCTAAGCCTACAGTACCTGAAGTAAGAATGGAATGAATCGAGGTGTTTTCACCTGAATTTATGCCAGATAGCACTAAATCGGGTTTATCATAAAAAAAATTATGGACAAATAACCCATCTGCCGGCGAACCATCATATGCTTTACCACTATAATTGGACCTAGTTTTATGGTCTAAAATTCTAATTGGTTTATTAAAAGTCATAGATTTTCCCTTACCTGTGTTCTGATGAATGGGTGCAACGATATTTGGTTTAAAATATTTTTCGGCATTACTAACCAAAATATCTAATCCGATTGAATTNATCCCATCATCATTTCCAATCATAGCATTATATTTAATCATATAAANCATTAATATTTTTGCAGAATAAATTTATCACACTTGATTTTCATATTTATTACAGATTTTCATATAATTTAACAAATGAATTTAATCTTTTAGAAAAATCAGCATCATCTGGTTCAATTATAAAACCATCATCAGTTACAACCTTAACACCGGAAGCTAAAGCTTCCATTGCAGTTTTACTTATCACTTCTTTATTAGTAAGGCCTTTAAAATCTAAATAATATTCGTATTTTTGAAAAATATTTGGGAGCTCTCTATAAGGTACGCCATTACCATCAATTCGATCAATAATGGTTAATTTTAGATTATGCTTTTTTGAGTAGTCAATTGCATAATCCTTTCTATCAAACCTTGTTCTAATATATAATGCATCATTGTTGACTCTTTGTTTGTTATCNTGTTTGTAAAACATATTTGTATCTATAGGATTTGGAAGATGGATAGCATTTGGAAATAGAATATCTTTTGTTGCAACTATATTAATATCTGATTTTAATTTTGAAGCATTCCATGATTTATTTTTCAGTAGACCCCTAATATCATCTCCATGAGCATGATAGATTAATTTTGGATTAAAAAATAATAATTTTGAAATAAGATGAACGATATTTATTCCATCAAACCAATAATGTATGTGAACTATATTCGGCCTAAATAATATTAATTCTTTTATTATAAATAATAGAAATTTTTTGTATGACCCTGAAATAATTTTGGAGTTGTAATTAGAAGTAATATTCAATTTTTGAGTAGACTTTAATCTTGCGATTACTTTTGACTTATGATTTAATCGATTTAACTCTTTTGAAATTAAAGAAGCTACACCTGCGGTGTCATTGATATGTAAAATTTTTTTCAAAGTAATCTCCTGAAATTATTATCTGATTATGTATTTTATTATTAATAAAACTAAAGTTGAATTTTCAATACTTAAAACATAAATTCATTTTATATTATATTGGTATCGAATTCTACAGATCGTTAATAAAATAATAATTTGTATAAATCCATTTTTATTATTGAAAGTACAATTAAGTATATGTGCGGGATCACAGCATTAATTTCTAAAGAAGGCGAACCCGAAAATAAGAATTTAATTTCAAAAGTTTTAGATAGTTTCCCGTATAGAGGGCCTGATGACAATGGTATAGATTATGTAGACATAAACAAGAAGATAATATTTGGACATCTACGATTGAGTATTTTAGACATTTCAGAAGCAGGACATCAGCCTATGTATGATCACTCTGGAAGATATGTCATGATCTTTAATGGAGAAATTTACAATTATAAAGAAATCAAGTCAAAATACCTTAGGGATGTTAAATTTAAATCTGGAACTGACTCAGAAGTTTTATTAGAATTATATGCGGTGATGAAAGAGAAAATTTTAGATATCATTAATGGTATGTTTGCAATAATAATTTATGATAAAGTCGAAGATGAAATATTTTTTACAAGAGATAGGTTAGGAATTAAACCATTGTATATCTGTAATTTAAAGGAGAAGATTTTACTTTGTTCTGAACCTAAAGCTGCGGTTACATCAAATTTTGTAAAGTTTGAACCGAATGAGGAGGCAATATTTGATTTTTTAGCTTTTGGAGAGAGAGATCATACTGTTTCCACATTTTTTCAATATGTGAGTAGGATACCTCCGGGTACATTTGGGATTATAAAAAAAGATATGAGGATTGTGTATGAGGAGTATTGGAATATAAAAAATAATCAA
>PBWW01000066.1 GCA_002728275.1 Candidatus Heimdallarchaeota archaeon | reverse complement strand
TCTCAAATGATTTAACTAATTTTCTTGGAACCACGTTGGGAGGGATGAGCGCAATAATTATGTACTTAATTTTTTGAGTTGAATAATGTTACAAATTACTTAAGTACTTGTTATTTATAATTTCTGTGTAGCAATTTTAGATTGTATTTTAAATTTAAACAATATAAAATTGCAAATTTGTATAGAGTGGAACTTCATGAAAGACAAGATCATGGATGATGAAAATATTGATAATTATGATTTTAAAAATATAGAACAGAAATGGCAGTCGAAATGGAATAAGAACAAGTTATATGAAGCAGATCCAGATCACAGAGAGAAATATTTTATCAACTTCCCATTCCCTTACATAAATGGTAGTCCGCATTTAGGACATGGATATTCATTAATGAAAGCAGAAGTTATGGCGAGATATCAAAAAATGTTGGGGAAAAATGTACTATTCCCATTTGGGTTCCATGCTACTGGTGAACCAATCGTTGGGACGTCCAAATTAGTGAAAAAAGGAGATAAGAATACTTTAAATGCGTTGAGTTTATCAGGTGTTGCTGATAAAGATATTTTAAAATTTGAAGATCCAGAATATATCATCAGTTACTTCAAATCAAAATGGATTAATACTTTAGAAAATCTAGGGTTGGCGATTGATTGGAGAAGACAATTTGTTACAACTCAATTAACACCTGTGTTTTCAAAATTTGTGGAATGGCAATATAGAAAACTAAAAAAAGATGGATATGTAGTACAAGGATCCCATCCTGTAATATGGTGCCCTGCAGACCGAAATCCTACCGGAGATCATGATCGATTAGTAGGAGAAGGGGCAAGAGTGATAGATTATATTTTATTAAAATTTTACTCTGAGGAATTAGATGCGTATTTATTACCTGCAACTTTGAGACCAGAGACTTTATTTGGAGTGACAAATATATTTTTGAATCCAGACTTTGAGTACGTTAAGGTGAGGATTGATAATAAATGGTATATTGTTACCGAGAAAATATTATTAAAATTAAAAGATCAAAAGTTTAAAGTAGAAGATACTAAAAATGTCTTACATAAAGAATTGTTTGGACAACAAATAGTGAATCCTGCTAATGGAAAAAAAGTAATTATTTTACCTGCAACATTTATCGATCCTGAGTCAGGAACGGGAGTAGTCATGTCTGTACCTGCTCATGCACCTGTAGATTGGATAAATTTGATGAACTTGAAAGATAATGCAAAATCAATGATAAAATGGGGAATTAAAGAGGAGGATATATTAAACATCAAACCTATAGCAATGATTAATGTAGATGAGTATGGTGAGTTTCCTGCTGAAGATGAATTAAAATCAAGGAATATTAACAATGTGGATGATATAGGAATAAAAGAAGCAACAAGGGTGATTTATAGAAAAGAAGCAAATTATGGCAAGATGAAAACAATAACCGGGAAATATGAGGGGATGAATGTTGAAAAGGCTAGGGAAATGATTATAAAAGATTTTATTGAAAATGATTTTGCGATAATATTAAAAGAACCAGCAGAAAAAGTAATTTGTAGGTGTGGAACTAGAAATCATGTTAAGTATTTAGAAAATCAATGGTTCTTGAAATTTTCAGATGAAGATTGGAAAAATAAAACACATAAGTTAATTGATGAAATGAATATTTATCCTGAAGATGCAAGAAAAGCATTTCATAATACAGTAGATTGGTTAGAAAATAAAGCCTGTGCGAGAAGATCTGGATTGGGAACACCGATGCCATGGGATGAAGAATGGATAATTGAGACATTATCAGATTCTGTGATTTATATGGCATATTATATAATTTCAAAATATGTCAATAATGGAATGTTTCAGTTGAAACATGCAAAAGATGAGATTTTTGATTATATTATGTTGGATGATATTGAATTAGAAACTACTGGAACCTTTACTTCAGAAGATATTAGAATGATAAATGACATAAAAGCTGAATTAGAATATTTTTATGGGTTTGATCTAAGAACATCTGGAAAAGATTTATTGAATAATCATTTGACGTTCATGCTAATGCATCACACTGCAATATTTCCGGAAAAATATTTACCGAAAGGGGTTGCGGTAAATGGTTATGTTGCAATTATTAAACCTGGAGAAGAAAAAGCTGAAAAAATGTCGAAGTCAAAAGGGAATTTCAAAACAATAGATGATGTCATTAATGCCTTTGGAGTTGATGCGACGAGATTAGGATTTTTAATTGCGGGTGAAGGGTTCAAAGATGCTCAATTTTCATTAGCCGAAGCGGAGAGCTATCTTAAATGGATACAAAATATCTATGATTTAGCGATGGCTGAGATTGATGATAATGAGGAAAAATTAATCGATAAATGGTTATTTTCGAGGGTACAAAATAAAATTGCAGATACAAATGAGTATCTTTCTAATATGCAGACTCGATCTGCATTTCAATCATGTTATCATGAATTATTACAAGATATCAAATGGTATAATAAAAGAAGAGGTACAAAGGGACCTGCATTTAAGTATGCGATAGAAACAATGATTAAAATGACAGCTCCATTTATTCCACATGTTGTTGAGGAAATCTGGGAAAAATGGGGAAGAGAAGGATTTGCAAGTGAAAGTATATATCCAAAAAAGGATGAAACGTTAATATCACGGAAAGCTGAAAATGCCGAAAAATATTTGAGTTCTTTAATAGATGATTTGAAAGGATTGTTAATGTTTTTCAAGGAAAGAGGTAATGAGGATCCATTAAAAGTTGAGATATATTTGGCACCAGAATGGAAATATCATGTATATGATATTGCATTTGAGAGTGGATTAAAAAATTTAATAGGAGAGGTAATGAAAAATGATGAAATGCGAAAAATTGGAAAAGAAGTTCCGAAATACTGTCAACAATTAATGAAATCAGGGGCACCTCCAGAGATTGAATGGAATAGGGAGGAGGAAGAAGCTACATTGTTAGAGGCTAAAAAATATTTAGAGAAACAAATTAATTTGAAAATAGATGTGATTGAGGCTGAGCTGAAAGATAATAACAAAAGTAAAGCAGCGATACCCAGAAGACCTGGAATAAATTTTATTTATTAAATTTAAAATCTTCATAAAAAAATCTATTACACAACCATTTAATAAAAAAAGTCTAAAATTGATTGAGAAATCAGATGATCGATATTGAGAGTGTTTCATTAAAAAAATCAAAGGTATTGTTAAGAGTAGATTTTAATGTACCTATGTCAGGTGCGACGATACTTGATGATAAAAGAATTTTGGCAGCACTTCCTACGATTAAATTTCTTATGGATAAACATGAAAAGATAGTGATCTGTAGCCATTTTGGAAGGCCAAAGGGAAAAATTGATGAACATTTATCTTTAAAACCTATAAGGGATTACTTAGAAAAATTATTGAAAATTAAAATAGAATTTTTAGATATTTTTAGAAATGAATTAAATACTATATATGAAAAATATCATTCCTCAAATAATAAAATGTTCATGTTGGAAAATTTAAGGTATGATGAAGGCGAGGAAAAAAACAATGATAAGTTTTCTAAAATGTTATCTCAATTCGGAGAAATTTACGTATCAGATGCTTTTGGTACATCTCATAGAAAACATTCATCTACTTATGGAGTAACTAATTATATTCCCGGTTATGCAGGATTTTTGATAAAATCAGAATATCAAATTATTTCAAATATTATGAATAAACCATTAAATCCATTGATAGTAATCATAGGTGGTGCAAAAATATCCACTAAATTGGAATTAATAAAAAATTTTGTTAACAAAGCAGATACAATAATTTTAGGTGGTGGACTTGCAAACACATTTTTAACTGCATTAGGACATAANTTAGGAAATTCATTAATTGAGAATGATATGTTAAAGATAGCAAAAGAAATACTATATGATTTGGAAAAATCAAAAACAAACCTAATATTGCCAAAGGATTTTAGAATTTCAAGGTCTTTTTCTGAAGATTGGATAGTAAATCAAAAAGCTAAAATTATAAAATTAAATGAATTTGGAAATGAAGGAATGGTTTTAGATATTGGACCTGAAACTCAAAAAATTATTAAAAAAATTATTACTGAAGCTAATAGCATAATATGGAATGGCCCATTAGGAGTGATCGAAAAAGAACATTATAGCATAGGATCTAAATTTATAGCAAATGAAATAATTAATAGAAATACGCCCACAATTATTGGTGGTGGCGAAACAGCTTACGTGATATCAATGATTACAGAAAAAATTCCTTCAAATATCCATGTTTCTACAGGTGGTGGTGCAACATTAGAATTATTATCCGGAAAGAACTTACCTGGATTAATTTGTCTCAATGGGAAAAAAAGGNAAGTTGTTTGATNAATGATTGATAGAAATAAGTTATTCGCAATGATTATTGGCATNATTTTAATATCAGCTGCTGCAAGTTATTTTATTATAAATACTAANGANTTAGAATTAGATAAAATAAAAATTGGNATTATAGATAGTGGTTGTGNTNTAAANCAAGCTTCATCNATANTTGANTATTCGGTTTTTACAACTATGAATAATAATTACCCATATGATGATAGTTCAAAATATGACAATATAGGGCATGGAAGATATGTTTGTGAGATATTAATNAATGGAAGTCCAAATTCAATAATATATTCTGCAAAAATTGCTAATGCAGAGGGATTAATTACTTATCAAGGATTATTTGAAGCCATAAAATATATGATTGAGGAGAAAGATGTAGATATCATTAATTTGTCTTTAGGTGGAGAATTTTTTGTAAATACAGATTTGATGAATGCATTTGAGAGTTATGCATCTGACAAACTATTTATTGCCGCAGCAGGAAATAAAGGCAATGTCGGGATTCACAATAGTGGATATGTTGATTGGCCTGCAGTTTTGCCTTGGGTGATAGGAGTAGGGGCATCGGAAGATGGATATGATAGATCAAGTTATTCTTCTTATGGAAAGAATTATGAGGGATTTAATGTGGTAGAATATGTAAATAGTGGTAAAATAAATAATTTGGCAGGTACTTCTTTTGCAACACCTAAAATCACAGTGGTATTTGCAGAGGCATGGTATAAACTAAAAAATGAAGGATATGAGATTACACCAGAAAAACTAAATTACATTGTGAGTAAATCTACTGAATTTGAGAAATTTAGTAATGAAATTGGATGGGGGGCNCCTATATTAGAAAATATAGAATATGCCGAGGGAGTAGCGATTGTTGGAGAGGATGAAATTGATGGCATGGATAGATTTATCGGAGAAAATTGGCAAAAGAATTGGAAAATTATTGGAGATATAGATGTTGAAAATTTTATTTTCGAAGGGAATGGATCTGAGATAGTAAGTCAATTTAATTTAATAAAGTATGATTGGGGTAAAATATTAGAAATTAATTTTTATTCAACTAATAATAGCGGTAAATTCATTTTATCAATAAACCATGAGGGAAATCGAGGTATAAATTATACATTTNATGTCAAAGATGAATTAATTGAGACCGAGGTATTGATTGATCATAGCCATAGTGTTAATGGTTATGCACATGAATATGGAGAATATTTTGAGATTGAAAAACAATTAAGGAATGAAGGAATATATGTAAAACAAACTTCAATAGAGGTTACAGAATTAGAGAATTATGACTTAATCATCATTCCTAATTTTGGAGAGACATATAAGTTTGATAAAATTTTCAATAGGACTTTTAAAGAGAATATTATGGATAAGTACACCAATTATGTTGATATGGGCGGAAAAATAATATTGCATACACCATCAAGTTATAACCTTGATAATAATAAATATGTGAACAGTATTAACAAATTGGGAGGAATAATTACCGAAAATACGATAAAATATTCAAATAATAAAATGATTTACGTGCAAAACCTTACAAGTATGAGTGAATTTGAAGGAGTAAAATCTATTGGGATTTATGGTCCTGAAATTTTACCTATAAATTCGACTCAAGAGAGTTTGGGATGGCAAATGATAACAAATAACAATCTACGAAATTACTTGTCAATTGGAATTAAATGTAAAGTAGGTGACGGTTATGTATATATTTTGAGTGGTTCAAGTATGTTAATTAATGATAATTTTAAAAATTTAAATGATAACTATGACCAATTTATTTATAACGTTTTATCTACAATTTAAGTATTTGAGATATTTTGTGATGTGAGAATTTATGATTAAGAGTCCTATTAGTCGATCAGATTGGGCATCATTTGATTGGAAAGAAGCTCAAAACCAAGTGGGGTTATTGTTTAAGAAAAACGGATTTAAAATATTTCAAGAAAAAAAATTAGAAAATAATAAAAGAGCAGATATAATTGTTATCAAAGAAAATCCAACTATGGTTATTATAGGAGTGATAGAAGTTAAATGTTATCAAAAAATTAGTAGAAGTTTAGAAAAAAGTGCGATGAGACAGGCTTTGAATTACCTTGAAGATCAGTATACATTGTCTGAAAANAACTATAATTGGAGACGTAAAAATAAAAAATATTTTGCATGTGTTGTTTATACAAGAGATTATCCAACATCATTTTTACGACATACAATTAATAATTATGATCAATTTGATAAAATAAAAAATATTGAAAAAAATTCATTATATCTTTTCTATAGCACTCCAAACACAGTTATAGATAAATTAAAGAATTATATATACATAGAGAATAAACAACGAAGAATTGATGATTTTTTTGAAAACGAGGGACAAGACTAATCTTGAACACCAGTAATATGCTCGAGTACTGATTTTTCTAAAATAATGGGTGCTTCTGTTTTCATCATTGCAATCGCCTCATCTATTTTTCCTTCAGAATGTGAATGTATTTCTAAGATTTTATCTCCTTTTTTAATAGCATCACCCCTATCAACATGTAAAACTATTCCTGCCATTTTATCATTAGGAGCACCAGCTGCCCTGGCCATCATTCCAATATTATATGAATCTAAGGAATAAACAATATCATCTCGATCTGCAGTAATAGCATAGTTGTATGGAGCTTTTGGTATGGTTTTAGATGAAATTATAGAATCTCCACCTTGCGCCTCAACAATTTCTTTAAATTTTGAATAAGCTTTACCCGAGTCTAAAATATCTTCTGCAATTCTTTCTCCTTGACCACGATCTGCAAATCCTTTGTTTTCTAATATTAAACCTGCGATAGATAGAGCTTTTCGTTTGAGCAGTAAATCAGCAGCATTACCTTCTAAGGTATTAAGAACCTCGGTCATCTCCAAAGAAGGACCAATCATTGTACCAATTGGTTTGTCACCTGGTGAAATTATACATTCGACCTTAAGATCTATTTTATTACCTATAGCTGAGAAATCATAGGCCAGTCTTCGTGCATCATCTCGAGATTCTAATTTTGAACCCTTTCCTGTAGGGAGATCAATTATTACAAAATCTGCACCTGCAGCTTTCTTTTTGGCTAATATAGAGGCAATCATCATTTCACGAGGATCGACCTTAATTTGTTTTACACTTGATAAGAATTTATCNGCAGTATCACCTAAACCTACTGTTGCTCCGTTAACCATACATCCATTTGTTTTATTTACAATTTCTACTGCCTCATCAAAATCTAAATTTGGATTAGTCACAACTTCTAGAGCATCTACAGTACCTGCAGGGCTAGTAATAGCTCTTGTAGATACTTTTGGTATTTTCAAGTCAATAGATGCGATAATTGGGACAATAATTGGAGTAATACGGTTTCCTGCGATTCCACCAATACTATGTTTGTCAACTACTTGTTTNCCTGGAAATTCCATTTTTTTTGAATAATTTAGAATTGACTTAGCTACAGATACAATTTCTTTTTCTTGCATTCCATTAATTTCAACTGCAGTTCCAAATGATGCTAAATGAGAATTAGTGAGCANTCCTGAGTTTAATGATTGAATAAATGTATCAATTTCAGTATCAGTTAGCGTTCTCTTTTGCATTTTTCGTCTAATAATTCTTGTTACACCTTCAACTCCTGCTGGTATAAAATTTAGAATTTGACCTTCTTTAATCGAATTTAATTTTAAGTTTTCATCTGAGATTGCCCCTAGTCCTTGTTCAATTACGGACGAAGTAATTAATCGGAATCCATATTTGCCATCTGATGTTTTAAGTAGAGTACCCGGCATTAAATCATTTTTTAAGGCAGTTTTTGGGTTGAGAACTATATAATTACTACTTACCCCTTCTAATTCATGAGTTATTATTTTAAATTCCATAAAAATTTCACTTTATTAGATTTTCTAAGTAAGGAATTTTAAAAATTAATCCATAGATACCAAAAATATCTATGGATAATTGTATGATTGTTTATTTTTTTACTTTACTCTAATATGTTCTATACTTTTTTGTTAAAGAGAGTATACCTAAAGGTATAGCCATCAATCCTAAAAAGCCAATTGCATCAAATCCAACAAAGCCTACTCCTTCAACAGTATTGGCTTGTTCTGTATTTACGTTAGTATTTACAGAGGCACCTACAGAGGAAGAGGCAGAAAATGAACTTGAAGCACCATTCTCATTAGCAGATTTTTGTGAGTCTCTTTGCGCTTGAGCACCAGCAGACAAACTTAACATGCTTTGAGCTTCTCCTACTTCGCTTTCAGTTCCAGTATCAACAGTGTTACCTAATGTACTATCTCCAGCAATAGAGAAATAAGCCCATGCAGGCCAAATCAATCCTGAGTCACCTAATAATTTGAAGGTGAATGTATATGTTCGTTGTTCTCCTACATCCAATTGGATCTGTGAGTAATATACATATCCCCAATTATATTCTTCTAAAGTTCTTTCAAACTTGAGAGCAGAACTATCATCGGTGGAAGAAACTAATTCAAAACTAGTTAGATCATATGGTTGTGCAAAATATACAGTTGTATCGGCTTCACCAGTATTTTCTATTGTGTATGTTACCTCAAATTCTCCATCTTCATTTAACTCAGATACAGCTTTAGAGATATCTATTTTTGGTTCTTTAATTGTTGGAGTCAAATCTACACTACCTGCGGCGGGTAACAAGAGGGCACCAGTTAAAGTCGAAAATACGATATGATGTGCTTGACCAGCTGCTTGATATTCGTTTACTCCTAAATCTAAATAATCCCTTAATTCTTGAGAACCTTGCTCGAAATCACTGTCAAATTCGATATAAGCGAAAACTGGAGAATAGCCTACAAAACTATTTGCCTCACTTTCATGTTCTATTTGGAGAGATGAACCACTTTCTAATGTACCTACATCAATTGTTGTGATTTTTTCTCTTCTTTCAAACATCCATCCTTTTCCTAAAGTTGCATGATATAGATGNACCTTGACATTTTCTGCAGCAATATCACCTGAATTTTGTAAATCAACAGTAATAATTTTTGATTGTCCNGGATTATATACTTGCTTATCTAATGTTAAAGCAGCAGAAACAATTGCTTCATCATCAGCAATTTGAAGATTCTGGCTATTTGACATACTGAAAAATGGATAGTCATTTGCATTTTCATAATATACGAATGCACCTCTTGAGACATATTGATCAGAATGATAACTATCTAACTCATCTAAACCAAATGAAACTGATGAGTCGAAAGCATATGATAACAATCGACCATCAAATTCATCTAATTCAAAGAAATATTGCATAACTCGGAACCAATTTTCTTCATATGAAACAATGGTTGCATTTGGATAATCATTACCACCTGCTGCAGTACTACCAATTTCATATTCTAAAAATTGGAAGGTATCAGATAGAACAGGTATATCATCTATTGAAAAACTTAACTGGATACTATCACCTGCTGCTAATTGGTCTACTTCTGAGGTTACATAATAATGGGTTTCAAGTTGATCTTCTGAAACTAATGCTTCATAAGTTCCAAGGGAGAAATTACCATCTATGAAAGTGAATAGATCTTGTTCTAAATAATATGCGTCTATTGTTTCATCTAATGTAGATTGTAATATTGTTGGTAATGCTTCCATTAATTTTGTTTGTATATCNGCAATACTGGTTGCAGATGCTAATAATGGAGCTAATTGATTATCAACTAAATCACCTACTAACTGTGGGAAACCATTTGTTGAAGATACACTGACTGTAACAGTATCAGTTATACCACTACTTGTGAAATCTCCTTGGAATAGTGTAAGTGAGTCAGTATCATTCCAATTTGCAACTCCATTACCGTTTGAATAGTTATACCACCCAGAAAAGTCTAAAAAGGTATGAGTTAAAACATCACCAAGTAAACCACTATTCACATTAATTGATAAATCAACATTCCAATCGGTATCCAAATAATAATCTGGATTAATTACTAAAATTGAAGAATTCTCTTCTAAGAATGTACCAAAATCAGGGCCTAGAGGTAAAGCAACAAATAAATCTTCTGCTACTTCGGAACCTATATTTGTGATATCAAATACGGCCTCCATGACACCTTCTGTGTTTAATTTAGTTTGATTNATGGTAAATTTATTTTGAATATTTGGGAAAGTATTGTCTTGTTTTAATTTAAATGACATTACTAAATCATCTTGAGCACCAATAGAGAAATAATCTACAGGATTTCTTAAATCCCACTCAGCAATTCCAGTAACATGTGGTAATGGATTTGATGTTTGTGGTGAAATTCCATTCATTATAGGCTCAATAGGATAAGGCACTGTAAAAGTCACTCTAGTTAATGACTCTTCGCTATCAGTGTTAGGAGTCATTGGTCCACCAAATATATTATTTGAAGACATAGTATAATGCGAATTATCTTCGAATTGTAATCCATCATCATCAACCCAACCTGCGCCAAACTGCACTACTTTTTCTCCGATTAACGTCCTTGCACCAAAACCAGACCAATATACTGGATTAGTAACAATTAATTCAGAATTTAAAACTGAAGCTAATGAATTCGTACCTGCTAAAGTATCAACATTTTCTGCAACAGCAGAGTGCAATTCTGATGTATCAGAACCATTTGCCCAAAACATATAGGTATTTGATGTAATATCAAAACTTTGCAATTCAAAACCAACTCCATAAAGGGATGTTAAAGCTTCTGCTGCTGCAAAAGCTGAATTTAAAGCTGCAGAGCTTGACATTGATGCACCATAGGCTAAATGCAATGAGAGACCATCCGCAGCATAAACAGGGGATGGTGCTCTTTGTAAATGATCACTAAAGTTTGATTGATGAATTGATGCTATGAACCAAGAATTTGCAGTTGAAAAAGAAGGCGTTTTTACTTCATCAGGAAGATTAGAACCGTCAGATCCTCCAAACGTAAATATTGAAGCATAAACTGAAGAACCAATCCCTGCGACTACATTTGCTAATTCTACATTTGGTTCAGCATTATAATTATCAAGCTGAATGTTATATACATCACTAGGGATTGCAACTGCTGGAGATGTTATCAATAAAACAATTGAAAAGATCGCAGAAATTGTAACACCAAGTGAAAGATTATTTATTAATTTCATTTGAGTAAACCTCTTAGAATTAATTTATATTAAGCATTCAAGTTTATAAATAGTTGTGTATTAAGATGACAAATTTTTATTTTAGATGAATTTGTTATGAAAAATAAAAACATATTATAAGTCATAAGTCATGTATTTTTGAGCGATATTGATTGCAAATTCGATATCAATAGTTTTTGATTGATATAAGCTAAATAATATTCCTGCAAAAAAAGCATCTCCTGCACCGACAAAAGTTTGAATATTATCAATTTTTGGAACATCATAATTGAATGTATTACTCATTGTTTTGTAAATTACTTCCTCAGCAGAATGAGTAATTTTAGTCGGAAAAGCCAACTTTTGATATTCATAATACTCATGATTATTATTAATTAAAATAGGATAAATATCGTCTTTATTGCTTTGTGAGATATTTGCAAGTAATTCAATTAATTGAGGTCTATTTGGATGAAATTTTATGGATCCTGGGTCTAATATTATTGGCTTGATGAGATTTTGTTCATTTATTGCATTTGATATTAAAGATGATTTTGAGAGATTTTTGATATCTTCAAATTCCCATCCACATGAGGAAAGCCATAAGCATGATAACCATTCTAATGAAGTGTGATTTAATCCCAAATTTAGTAAACATTGTATATGCGAGTCTGTCCAATATTGATATACCTTCTTTGTAAAATGATCAACATTTAATGTTGATGAGGAGTCATTGAATTGGATTTCTCCTTTATTCCAATTTATAGCCACCGTTTCGTTAATTTGATTATGAAGCTTATATTCTACCTTCAATTTTCGTTTACCTAATAATAAATCAAATTCATCATTAGATGGAATTATGAGATTATGTGATAATTGTAATTTTTTAAGAGTATAAGATATATTTACAGAATTTCCTCCTGCAGTCTTATTAATTTTTGAACTACGGTGGTGATCTCCAGGTTCGGGTAGGGTATCAATAAGTAATCCAGATGAGTTTTGGGCTCTAACAATAGTATCTATGAAGGAAGGGTCAAATCCGATATTTAGCATAGTAAAGGATATATTTTTTAGAATTTATTGGTATTGGGTTAACAATCACATATTCATATTCATTTCATAAATATTGACCAATATTTTGTTCTAAATCTTTATCAATTTTGATTTGATGTTGAGAGGAGTCGGACATGTTTCTTAATGAGATAACATTATTTTCGATATCTTTAGGACCAATTAAAATACATAGTTTGGCATTATTTAGATCTGCAAACTCAAAATGCCGGGATAGTTTCCAATCAAAAGGATTGACTAATAGCTTGAATTTTGACCTTAATCTTGTTGCCAATTGAATGCTAGCAGGTATGGAGGTTGCTTTAATAGGTGCGATATAGATACCAACTGAATTTTTTTCAATATCTCTGAATAAATTATTTATCTCCATGAGTTCTTTTACTACAAGATCACCCATACCGAAACCAACCCCTGTTAATGGGGACCCTCCAATTGATGTGACTAAATCATCATATCGTCCTCCTCCTAAGATTGCGCGTACGATTTGCCCTGTTGCATCAAATGCCTCAAATACAATACCAGTATAATAATCAAGACCCCTTGCTAAAGAATTATCAAATATCACATGGGACAGAACATCATGAGCGTTCAAAAAATCCTTAATTTGAATAAGTTCATTAAAAGAATTTAAACATGTTTCGGGTAGATCTAAATTTTGAATTTTTTCAAAGTAATGATTTGAGTCACCTTTAATTGAAGTAAATTTATAAATTTTTTCAGCTCCAATTTTATCAATACCTGATGCCATTAATTTTTCGATCATGACAGTTTCCTCGATATTTTCAATTTGGTCTATCATATTTTTTAGTTCATTTGTGATTTTTTCCATTAATTGATCTTTATATTGACCAGAAGAATTGTGAATACGTCTAATTAATAAAGAAGATTTTAATGCATCCTGTCGAGAATAACCTAATTCTTCTAATTTTTGAGTTATAAAATCTTGCACTAAAGATGATTTCTTGTCGATGATAGGTATAATAGTTGAAGCATGGACATTAGTATTGCTTTCAATGTAATTTGCAAGTAATTCTCTGTGATTTATCAACAAATTAAACGATTTATTTTGAAAACCTAATTTTCGTAATATATCAATCGCTAGAGAAATTACCTCTGCGTCTGCAGATATGCTATCTTCACCTAAAATATCTACATTTAGCTGAAAAAATTCTCTAACTCTACCTTTTTGTGGAGTTTCATCTCTAAATAACCGAGGAATAGAAAACCATCTAATTGGTTTTTTAAACCTTTGCTGTTCTTTTGCCAACATTCTTGCTAAAGTAGGAGTTTGTTCTGGTCTCAATAGAAGTGAATTATCATATCGATCCTTCAGTTTGAAAATTTCTTTCATGAGCTCGGTACCAGATTTAGCTTCGATTAATTTTTGTTTTTCAATGGATGGCCCTTCATACTCATTGTAACCATATGAAATTGAAACTTGCCTCATGGTATCTAAGATATGCAAAATTTTATTGAATTCAGCAGGATAATAATCTCTCAAACCTGGAAGATTTTGTAAAAGATTTGAGTCGCTCATATTTTTTATATATATTACCTCTTTATATTGGTATTTACTCAATAACAAACATTGATTAATTATATAATATGCAAATTATGCGATTATTAAGAAGTATATCAATTTCATATATAATAAATTAAGATTATAATATCATATAATTGAAAATTATAAAAACGGTTTAAACATAGAAGAGTTAGGTCAAGTTTGGAGAGATTGAGAGATTATGATTGTATTAGAGGTAACAAATATGGTAAGATTTCTTCTAATATTATTATTACCTATAATTTTACTTTCATTTGCATTTTATCTTAAGAGTAAAAATTTAGAAAATTGGATAGTGAGAAAATATATCCATACCACAGGTTTATTTGTTATAGGCGTAGTTTGTTCAGTATTAGAGTCACTTGGAGAAATATTATTGGCAATTATTATAATTGCGAGTTCACTAATCATTTTATCATTGCTACCTATGCAAATTTTACAAAAAATTACTAATATGGGTACAAGGGATGGCGAGAGCCAATTATTACTATTGATGAATGGTTTTGTGACAAGTGGAGTTGCGGTTATTTTGTTAATTGTATTTTTTGATCATAAATGGATTTTCTTTGGATCTTTATTATCGGTTGCTTTTGGTGATGGATTAGGAGAATTTATTGGTAAACCCTTTGGAAGACACAAATATAAAATATTTAGCCAAAAATCTGTAGAGGGAAGTTTAGGAGTTTTGATAGGATGTATATTTGGAGGCCTATTAGCGACAATTACATTATATCAATTTAATTTTGAAATTTTTATGATAGTTATTTTTGCATCAATTGTTGCAACTATAATAGAAGGATTATCTGCATTATTTATTGATAATATATTAATGCCATTTAGCTATGGTTTTATTCTTTGGTATTATTTAGTCTAAGAATATGAAACGTGTATTTATTTTTTCGGTATATTCTATATTAAACGAATATCACTTCAAAAATAATATAATAAGGTAATTTATAATTGTAATAGAGTGTCTAGTCAAGTTCAAGGAATACAAAATTTTAACAAAATGGAAGATAAAGATAAAGTATATTTGATCAAATTATTTGTGATAATAATTGGTGCAGTTTTATCTGGAATAATTACTGGACGGACATATAATGGAGAGGGCAATACATGGGTAATTGGATTTGGAATATTTATATTATTAGAAATTCTTATTTCTTATTTCTTAAAAACGAAATATGACTTAGGTGAAATGACAAATTCTCAAATATTTCGTATTGGAATTGTGATAGGCCTATTAACCTACATATTCCTTTGGACTGTGATTTTTAATTTTATTGTGACAGGTTAATTTGTAAGTATATAGTGATTATGGAGAAATTATATGTATTTATTGGGACATATTGGATCAGCTTTAATATGTTACATCATGATATCTTATATTTTTGAAAATGATAATTGGGATCATAAAAGAAATCAAATTTTAATTTCTATAGGAGCGATACTACCTGATTTACTTGATAAACCGATAGGGGCATTGATTTTTGGAATAGGTAGATGGATAGGTCATTCGATATTATTTCAATTAACCTTTTACATAATAGTAAAAATTGTAGTGCTGAAATATAAACCGAGTTTTTATAAAAAATATGATATTGAAATATTACTTACAGGGGCAATAATTCATTTAATAGGCGATTTGCCAGGTTTACCATTAGAAACAATTTTTTGGCCCATGTTGGGAGGATTTGAGATTTCAGGGAATAGCTCATTTTTATTGGGATATCAAAATATAGAGACAATAATTACCGAAATAGGAGGAGTTTTGGTCATTACAATTCTAGGAATAACACAAAAATGGAGAATAAATAGTTGGAAAATAGTGTTTGTATTAATTGCATTTTACGAGTTACTTTTTTTAATGTTATACACGTTTTTTATAGGTATTTACTTATAAGGGCTATGATGAAATATGATCAGTTACTATTTTTTGACCTAACTGATTTAATTTTTCATTTTTGTCTTTATTATTATGCTCAGAAAAAACTCGGATATAATCTTCAGTTCCCGAGGGTCTAATAAGTAACCATGAATTGTCAGAAAAGTTGATACGCAGCCCATCCATTGTTATTAATTCAAATTTATCATTAAAATAATTTGAAATACTATTTTTTATATCATTCATGACGTTTTTACTATTTTTTCGATCGCAATTTATTTTTGTCTTAAGACTATATAATTTAGGCATCTCAGAAACTATTGAGCTTAATTTTTTATTTTTTTCAAATAGAAATGATGTCAATTCAATTACAGAAATTAGTGAGTCGGGGTAGACATGATCCTTACCAAAAAAATATTTCCCTGTTTCTTCAAATCCAAAAAGAGAATTTATTTCTCGCATTTTATTAACAATTGAAGGAGGACCAACTTTACAATATTCTATTTTTCCACCCATTTCATCTGCGATGATATTTATGATAGCAGAGGTATTAATGGGAACTACTATTGTTTGCGATGGATGCTTTTTCCAAAAATTAATAGCCAAAACTGCACCTATATAATCTCCAGTCAATATTTCACCTTTATCAGTGATAAATATAACTCGATCACCATCCATGTCAGTTGCAATGCCTAAATCTAAATTATTTATTTGTAGAAAGCGATTTGTGTCAATTAAATTTTTAGGTGTGGGTTCTGATAAACGACCTGGAAAAGTATCATCCATCTCATAATTGATTGACTTGAAGTTTGAGTATAATTGAGTGATAACATCCAAAAAATACAATCCCATAGGTCCATGTGCAGTATCAACTACCACGGACCACGATAGAGGAGAAAGTTTCTTGGATTGAATATAATTGGCAATATGATTTTTATAATTTTTAATCATCTCTTGATTATAGTTAACAACACCTAATTCACTCCATGGAACTATAGATGAGGGTGGTTCTTCTAATATGCCTTTAAAATAATTACCTGTTTCATCAAATAATATAATTCCATTGTCATCTTTTGGTAAATGAGATCCGGTAACCATGATGCCTGCATCTGATTTTGAATTTAGAATAGAGAATATTAGTAAGGGAGTTGGAATTGGGTCAGAAAATGTAGTAACATTGATACCTGATGATGTAAGTGCTGCAATTATGACATTGGCAATTGAAATTGAATTACGTCTGTTATCAAATCCTACATAAACATTATGTGAGCTATTTTTATCATCAATTAACCAATTAGCTACAGCTCGTCCTACTCTTAGTGCAAGTTCAGGTGATATTTCTAAATTTGATTTTCCTCGTATTCCCGAAGTTGCAAAGTAAAGACCATCTTGATCACGCACAAATTAGCATATTACTTTTCATTGATAATGATACTGATGGTTTAATGATAAAAATCATACAAATTAGATTTGTATGATGTCAGTTAAATCATTAAGATATTCTCTTTCGATTATATCATAATTTTGCTGATTTAGTGCTTCAATAGTGATCCTTACCTTGGGAGAAGTATTAGATGCTCTGACTAAGATTCGACCATTATCATTCGTTAAAGCCACTCCATCTAATGTATTCAAATATCCATCTTTGTTATCAAGATATTGTATTACATCCTTTATGCGTTGAAATTTATATTTATCATCACATTTTAAGTCATAACGTTTCTTTATACTTGGAGGATATCTTTCTATTAATTTTGAAAGTGGTAAATTAAAATATTCCAATGCATTTACTAACATCAAGGGTAGAATTAATGCATCATCAAATAAGAATACATTAGGATAAATTGCATGTCCTGATGACTCAATACCCCATATTGCATTTTGATTTTTCGCCTCTAATGATAAAAATGAATGACCTACTTTTATTCTTGAGGGATTAGCACCTATTGATTTTAAATAATCCTCCATTGATAGAGAACATTCCATATTGATCAAAATATTTTTTTCGGACTGTGTTTGTATAAGATATTCTGAGATGATTAATCCATAAATATCAGATGAAATAACAATACCATTTTCATCAGTAAAAACACAACGATCTCCATCTCCATCAAAACCAGCTCCAAACAAGACATTTGAGTCTTTTACGAAAGTTGATAATTGACTTAATGATTCTTCAGTAGGTTCAGAGGTTCTATTTGGAAAATTATGATCAGGTTCTGAGAAAATATGTGATACATCAAAACCAAGTTCTTCATATAATTCGGGTATAACCAATGAAGTTGCACCATTGCCACAATCAATTGCAATATTATAATTTTTTTGAAAATTAAATTTTGTTTTCAGGTATGAAACATAATCTGAATATGGATCAATTATTTTGTAGGAACCCAAATTGAATACATCCGTTTGTTCAAAAAGATTTTTTTTATAAATTTGATATAACTCTTCATTTTCTTCTGGTGAAAAACCAATGCCCTCACCCCAATAAAATTTGATCCCATTCCAATCTGGGGGCAAGTGTGATGCCGTAATGAAAGCAGATGCAATGTAATTTTTGTTGAAAGAGTTAAATAATGTGATCCCTAACGGAGACTCTTTGACTAATTCACAATTAACTCCGGTGGTAAGTATGCCAGATAAGAATGCATGTTGAAGAATATTGGTTGATGCTCTAATGTCACCCCCTAATGTGATTGTAATACCATTTTTTTGTTTCATATATGTACCAAATGCAATCCCTATTTTTTGCATAATAGAAACATCTAAGTCTTTATTGAATATCCCTCTTACATCGTAAGCACGGAAAATGTGATCATGTGATGCAGCCATATTATAATTCTATATGTTTATTCTATCCTAAAAAATATGAGATGTATATCCATTAATTTCCCAAGTAGAATTATATCAATTATAAAACATGAGATGAATTTTATGATTAAATTAAATATTGAATGATATGTTAACGTCACATTCATATCACTTTTAATAAAGGGATTTTTTAGTGTGATTAGGAAAAGATTATGCCAGTAGCAAATCCTGAACACAGATTAATTGCAAGATCAGTACTTACAGAAGTCTGGGTATGTAGAAAATGTTATGCGAGAAATCCAAAAAATGCAAGAAGATGTAGAAAGAAAAGATGCAGATCTACTAATTTGAGACCTAAAAGAAAAGACTAAACCATAATTTAATGTTTTAATAAAAAATGTATAATTATGAGTAAAAATGTATAATTATGAGTAATATATTCTAAATTTATCTTATCGAGGACTTTCTGAGATTAATTATCAATGATGAAAAGTGCAAAATAAGATGATGCAGGTATATGATTATGATGCAATTTGGGCGGCTTCAATGAAATTGTATTATTTATGAATTGAAGTTAAATCATTATCATGTACCATTAATTTTTGAATTACAGTGAATTGTATAATCTTAAAAAATGGAATGTAAAGTTAAGCTTTTTTAATACTCAAATTATAATCGAATTATAATACTCAATTTGATAGTTTATTTTTTAAAAATAAGATAATCATTAGAGTATTAGGAAGTAATTTCAAAATGGGAAATGTAAAATATAGTGATGAAAGCATCAAATATTTATTGAAAGCCCGTATTGAGATTGACGGCGTAGTAGACAAATCGGACATAGTTGGTGCCTTGTTTGGACAAACTGAGGGACTATTAGATCAAGATATGGAATTAAAACACCTACAAAGAACAGGTCGGATTGGTCGAATTGATTTAAATGTCACAAATGTTTCAGGAGCTACTAAGGGGACTTTAGAAATACCCTCGAGCTTAAACAAAATTGAGACTGCAATTATTGCTGCAACTATTGAGTCGGTTGACCGAGTCGGTGCTTGTGGATGCAGTATTATTTTAGATAACATTGTTGATGTAAGAAAATACAAGTTAGAAAGTATCACAAAAAGAGCAGCTGAAATCATGAAAAAATGGAATATTGAAGACCAAAATGATGGAATGAATATTTCAAAAATCGTTGAAAAAGAAGCTAAAAGAGGTAGAATTGTATCATTTGGATATGAGAAACTCTCAGCTGGTCAAGGTGTATATCATAGTGATCAATTAATTCTCGTTGAAGGTAGAGCAGATGTTGCCAACCTTTTAAAAATGGGAATTGAAAATACTATAGCATTAGGAGGAACTAATGTGCCAGATACAGTGATTAATTTATGTAAAAATAGAGAGGTCACTGCTTTATTAGATGGAGATAGAGGCGGAGATATGATACTAAAAGAACTTTTACTAAACACTCAAATAGAGTTTGTTGCAAGGGCCCCGAAAGGTTTTGAAATAGAACATCTTTCTATGAAGAAAATAACTAAAGCTCTTGAAAATAAAGTAGAAGTAATAGATTCTGATTTTATTTCAGAAAGATATTCAGTTGTTGATTTCTTGAGAAAGAATAATCGATGGAAATATCTTGATAAAGCCAGAGATCGTGATGATCGCAGAGAAGATGATCGCCACTCAAAATATGACCGAAGAAGTAGAGATTTCAAAAAGTCAAGATTTAGAGAAAGATCTGATAGAAAACTTAGAACTCGAGATAAAAGAGATAGAAAATCAAATTTTCGAGAAAGAGGAAGAGATAAACGATCTGATCGCAGAACAAAACGTCATAATATGATCGAAGTTCCTGAGGAAATCAAAAATATTATTGATGGTGTTAAACAAACAATGTCTGCAGTATTTATGGATGAAAATCATGGCACACAGTTGACAGTTTCTACTGAGAATGTATTTGAAGAATTGAATAATTATGAAAATCAAATTGCAACATTAGTAGTTGATGGAGTAATATCTAATAGATTACTAAATTTAGCAAATCAAAAGTCAATAAAACTAATTGCTGGAGCAAAGATTGGAGAAATAGATCATACGCCAAAAAATATACAATACGTAACTTTCAATAGAGTAAAATAATCTTAACTAATTCATTAAAAATATAAATAATCTTAATTACAAACAATCTTTTAATTAGATTATATTATCTGAGAAAAATGGAGTCTTAAGAATTTGATAAAGAAAATTGGTATGAATTTAAAATATAAATTTATTTCTTTATTATTAATCTTATTTTTGATAGTCCATGTGATGGGTTTTTTATCGGAACTTAACAGTAGAAATGTAATTCAATTTTATACAATAATAGTAATTCAATTTTTAATTGAAGTTTTCATTATTTTTCAGTCAAGTATTTTTTTATGGACCATATCAAATTATAATAATTATGAAGATCCTAAATTGGCAGATCAAATTGAGGATTATCCTGAAATTGATGTTATGATTGCAATCAGATACGTTGAGCCAGAAATATTAAAAAAAACTCTTGTGGGATTTAATAATACAAACTATCCAAATGAAAAATTAAATATTTATTTAGCAGATGATACTCCTGATGATAAATTATCAAATATTTACAAAGAATTAGCGGTAGAATATAGTGTAAATTATTATTATAACCCTTTAAACAAAATGTATAAAGCAGGAATTTTGAATTTATTATTAAATGAAACTAATTCTGAATACGTAGCGTTTTTTGATTATGATCACATACCAAAACCTGACATTTTAGAAAAAATGATTAAAGTTTTAATACAAAACCCAAATAAATCATTCGTCCAAGCAAAGAAACAATTTGGAAATTACAATAAATATTATATGAATTGGGCGTCTTTGTTGTATATAATCTACTTTGAAATATTACAGAAAATTAAACAAAATACCGGTACGGTTATGTTTGCGGGTTCAACTGCATGTTTTAGAAGAGAGGCTATTGAAAGTGTAGGTGGATTTCCCGAAAATACATTCACAGAAGATGTTGCATTGGCAACTAAATTGTTGGTAAATGGTCGCAGTGGATTGTTTGTTAATTTTTATGGTTCATATGGCACAGTCCCAAATACATTTGAAGAACATATTTCTCAATTATGGCGATGGAGCCATGGAGGAGCTCAAGTATTAAAGACACAATGGATGAGTGTGATTAAAAGTAAAAAATTGAATTTAGGTCAGAAATTAAATATACTTTCATTATTTGCCATAACACCATCAATATTTATGTATTATATCTATTCATTTTCATTTATCCCATTATTTTTAGAGAGGATAGATCCTCCAAGAATGACTATTTTTGGATTTTCATCATTAATTCTGATTCCGATTATACCAACGATAGTCTATTTAGCATTAATAAATTTGACTTTGATCGAGAAAAATGATGAATTGACCAGGGGTCGTATTTATATCTTAGTAAAATATTTGATAATAGGATTATCAACAATAATTTTAATTTGTAAAGGTACAATATTGGGATTAATTGGACTAAGAGGCCCTAATTCATCAAAAGGAGATTGGAATTATAAGGAGAACACATATTTAATATCGATCATTTCATGTATTGTAGGAGTTTTATTAATCGTATTTAGTTTAGACATTATATTAGATGGGATATATTCTGCACTTATGCTATTCATTGTTGGTTTTAGTTTATTACCTGTCTTGCCAATAGTAATATATCAAAATATTATGAGAGCAAAAGCTATTGATTTTTGATAATTTGTAATCCAATTTCTTTGGTAATTTTAGGAGGAATTGCTTCACCAATAATATCAAAAATTTGTTCAATTGATCCTACATAACTATAATCATCCGGAAAGGTCATCAATCGTCCTTGTTCAAATACAGTTAATAAACGATCAAAGAATGGATGAATGAAACGAGATTTTCCCATAACCACTGGAGCAGTATCATTTGATTTTAATCGAATATAATTTTGATAATCTTGCTTTGCACCATAAAAAAAAACAAGTCCTTCTCCTGGTTTTTGTGTAATCATATCTTTTTCATATTTATGAGGAATCGGTATAAAATCATGATTTTTCAAATTATTTGGATATTTTGGATCTGGGAGATTACCTATGGCATCATTAACGCTAAGATATTTCATTTTTGGAGTAGTTAATTTTATATTAGAAATTATGACTCTAGTTCTATTTGATGGCACTCCCCAATCTTTGGCATGAACTATGTTGAAATATGGATTACCAAGGCCAAGATCAATAATTTGTTCTCTTAAGATCTGTTTATTTTCTCCTTCAATCATTCCTTTTACATTTTCAAGTATCCAAAATTCAGGATCTATATTTGAAATTAATCTTAATGCATGAAGAGTTAAACGACCTGTTTCGTCATCAAAAAGACGATTATATGTATTCTTTATTCTTTTATGATTTGTAGGTGTGAATGGTTCACATGGGGGGGATGAGGTGACCAAAGTAGGCCTCTTTTTAAATTCTTGAAGTATTACTTCTGACCTTAATGTAGAGATATCTCTTTGATGTGCAATATTACCGAAATTTGCATTAAATGTTTGAGTTGTATGCCATTTATTGTCAATCGCATATTTTGTTTCAAAACCAGCTTGATGGAAACCTGATGAACTACCACCACCTCCACAAAAAAGATCAACCATTTCCATAATATGTTTTATAATTTAGAAGTTATTAAATTGTTATGAATATTTTGTAATATAGTTTTAAGGATAAGATTATGAATTGGGCTATGCGATATTAATGTACACAAAATCATTTTCTATTACTGTTTGATAAATTTCTATATTTTCTGTCGCTGGAGGATTTAATGCATCACCTGACTCTATGTTAAATATAGATGTATGTAGTGTGCATGTAACAAAACCATCAGCATAATGACCTTTTGTTAAATCAAAATATTTATGTGAACAAATTCTTGAAGTGACATGATATTGACCATCTATTATGGTACCCATTAGTTCTATACCTTCTACATTAAAAGAAGTTAATTCATTTTCTTTAAAATCAGATATATTTCCTACTTTAACTAACTCAGTCATATGAATCACAGGGATAAATCCCATTTTAAGTTCAAACTATCTCTTAAAATTTCTATTGAATTAATATCATTAAATAGTTTAAAGACGTATTCAAAATAACCTTTGATTAGCATCTCTCTTGCTTCTTTTTCATTGACCCCTCTAGCCTTTAAGTAAAACACTAATTCTTCATTCAAAGGCTCCACTGATGCAGCATGAGCTGCAGCAACTTCATTTTGATCTATCTGAAGAGCGGGTATAGAATTGACTTTACCTTGTCCAACTGTCATACCGGCAGTGGTAAGCCATGAGTCAGCATCATAACCTGATTCAGGGATGACAATTAAACCCCTTAATACAGCTTCGGATTTGTCCATCATGACTTGTCTTGCATGAGTTTGACCGATTGTAGATTTTGCAGTATGTTTTAATTCACTTTTTACATCAAATCGTTGTTTATTTTGTCCAAACATGGTGAATAGATCATATCCTTCTGCATTATCACCAATAAGATCAATAAAACTATTTTGACGAGATAAATGTCCACCTTGTAGATGTGATAAATTACGATATACACCATAACGATTAATTTCGGAGTACTTTGATAATAAAAATACAGCGGAAGGATTGAAATCTTGTAATTGAAATGATTTCACCCTTGCATTATCACCAACAATTACAGTTTCGATAATAGAGTATAGTTTTGCGTTATTATCATTGGAATTATCATTATAAATATTATAATAAGTCGCTTGAGAGCCGTCTTCAAAAATTGCGATAAATTCTCCAAAATTTGCGGTCGTAGAGTTATTAATCTGAGTAATTTTTCCTATGATTTCAGTAATTATTACATTTTTGGGAACATACAACACAATTATATTAACAGCAAAAGCTCTTGATAAAGATCCTAATTTATCGAATTTACTTGTTGACTTATCAACCATTGAGATTATTTTTTTGGCTCTTACTTCATCAATTTTGATTAAATTATGAAGAGTATCAAAAAAAACACCAAGTTTTTGTAGATCTTCGGGTAATGAAGATTGAAGTGAATTAGTGGTCTCAACCATAAATGGCTTTAAATTTTGCTCATAGGTTTTAAGAAGTTCATGATTTCCTTCTCCATTATATTTCCAATTATGTGTTAGGGATTTAGGATTAAAATCTTTAAATGTAGTATATTTATAAAATAAATGATCTTTGTCATATGGTAATTCTTGATATGTGTGATAAGCATTTTTTCTTCTTTCAAGAAGCCATTTTGGTTCATTTAATGATTGTGAAAGCTCGATCAACTTGTCCATATTGGTATAATTGGTATCAAATAATTCTACGTTCGACATGTATATTTTCATTCAATATTATTGATTTTTATAAATAAGGATAGGTGTAAAATTATATGGTACTCTTTGAGTCAATTGAATGAAAATATATTGCTAATTTGAAAAAATGATCCCGGCCGGAATTGAACCGGCGATCTCCTGCGTGTGAGGCAGGCGTCATAGCCCCTAGACCACGAGATCATAAGACAAATATGAATTCAATTAGTTTAATGTAAAAGTAAAAAATTATTTTTTATTGAATAGATTTTTTATTGTATCAAATGAAAAATTTTCAGATAATTTAGGGCCCCATACCCATGATGTGATCAATGCAATAAATACAATAAAGAAAATGAAAACTCCAAATGATGATGCAGAGTCATCTTCTAAACCAGAATTGAATGTTAATGCGAGGACTCCAGTTTGTGAAACTTGGTTCCCAGCAAAATCTGTGATTATTAACTCATATTGATATACACCACTAGTTTTATACCTATATTCTATTGAATTTTGATTTGTTACCTCTATGCTTTGGCCATTACCTAAGTCAAGAATTGCTAAGAATACACCAGAATTTTCATCAGAGAATGTAAAATTAAAATTAACCAAACCATCATTTGAATTTATTTCATTGGGTGCTTCTAATTTTTGTATACTTGGTGCAGTTTGATCTACATAAACAATGAATGTACTATTTACATTAAATTCTTTATCTGTTATTGCCTCAATGGTGACGTTGAATTGTCCTTGATTATCAAATACAACATTTTGTATTAAATCAATATCTTGAAGAGATCCATTTACGGGTGAAAAGTTTGTGTTAATTGTATTACTGTCCTGTGCATCAATTGTGACTGAGGTAATATTCCCTTTTGGAACATTAGCTGTTACAGTAAATGTTATCGTATCATTAGATGAATAGATTGAATTACCTGATATGTAACTATTTGCGTGATTAGGATTAATATCGATATCTATTGAGGGAGACCCATCACCTACCTCAACAGATTTTTTATCTAATCCTGAGATAGTACGAGTAAGATTTACAAGAGTATCAGTGGTGTAAAATACACTTTCCCAATTAATAGTTGTTCCTGGTTCATAATCTAATAATGTGATTAAACCGGTACTATTTGCGCCATCTACAATTAATGTGAAGTTTTCATTTTCAGAAGATCCTTCATTTATGTTGTAATTTATTCCTAAAGTATCGCCTGCCTTAAATGAAAATAATGAACCAGTTAGGTTAACTAATTCTGTTTGTACATAAAAATCATCTTGCGATTCAGTGGTGTAGTATTGTTGAGTAGTTAATAGGTTCAATGGTTTGTCATCTAAAATTTCGGATAAGGTGGATCCCTCATTAATATCGGCTACATAAAAAGGAAGATGACTGACAGAGACATTTAATTCATTAGTTTCAAAAAAGTACAAAGTAGCATTAGGTAGTATTGAACCTGAAATTGGATGTGTATAATTTAATGATGTACTATTTGTATTTGTATAGTCCAAGTCTAAAGTTAAACTTGTGTTGGTTAAAGAAAGTTCAGTTGATACATTCCCATTATAAAATATAGATGTATTATCATTAATGACTGGAAGGTCTGCGAATAATTTAAAATCATAATCACTAGAGTCAAATTCAGTAATATTTTGTAAAGCAACTACATATGAAAATTTAACTGTTGAGTCTTCTTGAACTTCATAAATCCCACCTTCTCCAATAGTTTCATTTCTTTCTCTTAGTATTTCTAAAGTGCTATCATTTTGATATAAGACTGATTCTAGTATTGGTGAATAATTATCAGTTATATCAGTTATATCTTGATTAGAAATTTTTTGAAATGATAAATCTTTTTCATTATTTTCGCTACTTATAGTGGTAGTATATGATAAAGATAATAAAATCATTAAGATTAAACTGTAAGTAAAGATGCTATTAGATTTCATTTAACTGTCACCAAATTCAAATAGGTGTTTTATCTAACTTATCGCGAGAATTAATTAATTTAAAACTATAGGTTTCAATCAAGTTACTAGTATCGTAAGGATATATCCTGTAAAATCAGAAAATGATTAAATTATAAAAATGGGGGGATCATGGCTTGAAATTTCTAAAGTAGTTATTTTGTCGGTTATTAAAATATAAATATAAAATTTCACCAGCTTACAAGATCATTTTCAATTTGATAAAATAATCGACATAGTAATATCATAATTAATTTATAATTTTAAATTAATTATAGTATGAGTTGACTGAATTAGATAAAGCCAAAGATGCATTAATGGACTTAGGGTGGTCTGAATATGAGTCAAAAACATATTCCACATTAGTGCAATTAGGAGTTGCAACAGCAAGTAAAATTGCTAAAAATAGTAATGTGCCTCCAAATAGAGTTTATCAAATTTTAGGTAGATTAGCAGAGAGAGGATTTGTTCATGTAGTTGAAGCTATTGGGGCAACAACAAAATTTGAAGCAAAGGATCCTTTGTTGGTACTAAATGAGACAAAAACTAAATTTTTAGAGAAAATTGAAATCGCGATTAATGCATTGGATGAGTTAAAAGAGAGAAAACAAGATACAGATACACCAATACTATATACCATACATGGAAAGCAAGAATTGTCTAGTTATCTATTAAATTCATTAAACTCCGCAAAAGAGTCTATTTTTATAGGAATAGATACATTAATTGAATTACAACATCGAGGTTTGATTGAAAAAATTAATGAATTATCTGATAAGATCACTATCAGAGTGATAACTACCTTAAGAGGAATAAATGATAAGTATGAAAAAGAGGTAGCTAATAAGTTAAATAAAAATGTTGAATTGAAAGTGAGTAAAGATGAATTTTCGACAATATTTATGATTGTAGACAGTAAAATAATGATTTATACTTCATTTGGTTTCAAAAATGAGAGAAGTCAAGATTTAGATTATTATGGAATATATACGAATGATAAAAAAACAGTAAAATTGATTTCAAAATCATTTGACATTATTTATGAAGAGGGTGAGTTTTATATCAATTAATAATGAAAATATTGATAATAAAAAGATAATTTCCTCAGAAGATATTGCAAATTGGGTGGCAAGTTGTGCAAATATTGCCAGTGTAATACAATTGGGAGTAGATAAACCAGGTTTAGATTTATTGAAGAAAAATATTGATGATAAATTGGGCTATCTCAAAGGCGCTACAATTTTGTATAAACCCATTTTCGACCTTGCCTCAAGAGGTATTATGGTAGAAAAAGGATTAATTGATATAGATGAAATAGACTTAGGATGGATAATAAGTGAGACATTAGATAAAAATAAGGATTATAATTTAAACAGTGATCAAAACTTTGGCAGACTATTATTGATGAGTAATTTAGCGATGGCATTTGGATATATTATTTCAGAAAGTAACGATAAAAATTATGACATTAGTTTAGATCATATTTCAGACATCACAATGATGTTTTTAGAAAACTCAACACCAGAGGATACAGTGAATTTGTATAAATGGTTGGCAGAGAACAAAAATGAGGATAAATTTGATATATTAAATATCACACAATCAAAAGAAGAAACAATAGAAATTTTACTAGAAACAGAAACAAATCTAAAAATATTTTATGAAAGAGAGGCTGAGAATAATACAATTTTCAAAGTTTTAATGAACAATTATGATTATATGTTTCAAATAATAATACCTGAAATTGATGAAATGTTAAAATTAAAGAAAACAGAATCTGAGATAATCATCCAAATTCATATTTTATTGATGGCTGAATTTTATGATAGTTCAATTTATCAAAAATATGGAAGAAACAAAGCATCAAAGATTAGACAAAAAGCAAAAGAAATAATTTCAAATGGATCAATTTTTACCAATGATGGATTAAATTCGATTAGAGATTTAAGAGAATATTTAATTCAAGAACATGCTAATGATTATTTGAAAATAATTGATGAGTTAACTATATTTTGTACATTTTTAGCATTATTATTAAAAAAAATTTAATTAAGATTTTTCAATTTTCAAGGCTAAGGCATCAGAGTTGGATTTAATGTTTTGTTGTTGAAGAGCACTTGCGATTCTTGATATTGATCTGGTAGCATGGATTAATTCATCAAACCAGCTATAGAGATCACCTGTATAAACAAATAAACCATATTTTTTTGTAAGTAGATCTATGATTTGATAAATTTTGAGACCGTCTAACCTCAAATTCAAAATTAATTTAGATAATTTTAGTTGAGGATGTATACAATAGGGATTTTCTTTACATTTACAATCGAAAAATAATTTATTCCATGTTTTAATTTTACTGACTACATTAGTTTGTAGTTTATTTATTTTCACATTACCAGTGATGATATCTAAAATAGAGTCACTTAGAAAACGTGTGCTGAGATGAGTTTTCATACTTTGTTCCAATCTGGAGTGAATTGACCTGGATATATGAACTGAATTAATGGGAGATATTTCACATGCGATATCTTTAACATCAAAATTTTTTGTTTTTAATGCGATTTGATAACCAAATGTTGGATTTAGAAAACTCGAAGTTATAGATCTACCTAAGGGAGTAATGAACCATTTTTCACTATCCAATATAATAAGACCTTTTTTTATTAATGAGCTGATTATTGAGTTTAATTTCCCAGAGTTATAAAATAATAAATCATAGTATTGTTCTATTTGGTTGTATGAAACTGGATTTTTTGAAGAGACAAATGCGAGTAATTGATCTGCTTCGGTCTCTAAATCTACTGCTCCATCGATTGGTTCGATATTCCCAGTTAATAAGTCAAAACTAATTTGTTCTTCGGTCTTAATTTGACTGGAATATATTCTTTCTCCTGGTGTTGAAATTAATATTGATTTTCCTCGATCGTGCATACCAAATCTACCAGCCCTTCCTGACATTTGGTGATATTCTGCATTGGTGATCCATCGTGCACCCATAGCAGGTTTTTCAAAAATTACTTGAGAAACAGGAAAATCCGCACCCGCACCTAACGCAGCAGTGGTAGTAACTGCATCAATTAATCCTGACTCAAAATTCTCTTCTACTGTTTTTCTTTGCGAATAAGTTAAACCAGCATGATAATGTGATATTTTTAGTCCGGTAGTTTTTAGGAGTGATGATAATTCTTGGACTCTTACACGAGAATTTGTAAATATCAATGATTGACCCTTATGGCCTTTTGATGAAACATTTTTTATTTCATTTAACACTAAATTTTTAATTATTTCTATGCGCTCTGTTTCATTATTAGGCATGATTAAATGTCTTTCTAGTGGTATTGGACGATCCATATATTCTAATAATTCAAAATCAAACGCATTAGATATTTCTTTTGGATTGCCGATTGTGGCTGATAAACCTATAATTTGAGCATCTTGATAAAGAGACTTGCATCTTGCAATAATACCATCTAATTCGGGACCTCTTTCTGGATCAGATAATAATTGAAATTCATCAATAACAATTGTACCTACTTCACCCATATTTTTCCAAGTACCACTTCGTAAAATCCAATCTAATGCCTCATAAGTTGCGACAATAATATCTCCATTCAAAAAATTTCGATTTAAACCTTTAATGGATTTACTTTCATCATCAATTTTACTCATACCAACACGAAGGGTTACTTTTGCACCTATTGAAGAATAACGATTTTTGAATAATTCATATTTTTGATTAGATAGCGCAACTAATGGAGTTAGGAAAATAAATTTTCTTTTTGTATCTAACCAATTTTTTATACCTGCTAATTCAGCGACAAATGTTTTACCAGCTGAAGTACCTGCAATGATTAAGAGATTTTTATTATCAAATAATCCATTATCAATTGCTAATTTTTGAAGAGGTAATAATGAGTTGATACCAATTTTGGAGTATAGATTTATCATTTTTGAAATAGATGGTGTATTTACTTTATTGTTCTGCATTGTATGCAATGGAATTTTTGAAAGGTTTGTATCTGCAGGGATCACATCAAACATAGTTCTTTTTGGATCATTAATTGAATTAAGCGGGTTCCATATGTTTTCTGTGACGCTATTTATTGATTTTACTTTGCGTAATAATTTGGTATAATAATTATATGCGGATTTAGTAATTGGGATACCTCTCTTTTTGTATTCTTCTTGTATTTCTTCGGTAGCACAGCTTAAACAGATAGTTTTTCGATATGAATAATATGTATTATGCTCGTGTAGTCGGGTTAACTTCAATGTATCTGATAGGCAGATTATACAAACTGACATAGATTTTGGAGGAGCTAATTTTTTTTTGCTAAAATATTGTAAATAATCATCTAAATTATTTGGTTTATCATATGATAAAATTAAATTTAGTTTTGAATTAAATAAAATTGACTCTAGTAATTTTGGTTTTAAAAAATGATAGCTATTACCTGAAATTTGTTCAAATTTATATGGACGAAATATTTTATTTTCATAGGTGAAGGTTACTTTACCTCGATGAACTGGACTTAGTTTATCTATTTCTTTTTTAATTGGATAAATTAATAAATTGAAACTATGTTTGGTTGAGTTAAACTTACATAATAAAACCATGTAATTGTTAGGTAAATTGAATTGTTTCAAGGAAAATTACATCCATTAAATTAATTATACTTATAATGCATATATTAAATAAAATTTAAACCCTTGAGTATAATAAATAAATTAAGGAAAATATGACCAAAAATTAATCCAGTGACATTTCTATATTTTAGTACAATCAGATCTCCTGCTATTCCTAAGAATAATGTTAATAGGATACTGTTAAAAAGACCAATATATGGAGTGAGCAAATCGATTTCATATAAATGAATAAAAAACCAAATAAAATTTTGACCTAATATGGCAATTTTGGAACCATAAAAATCATCTAGTTGAAGAAGTATATAGCCTCTTGTCCAGAAATCAGTAATTGCAGCCATAATGGAGATATAAATGAAAGACAAAAAAACTACGTGCGATTCTTTACCATACCATTGAGAAACAAAAATTGAATTTTGAATAAAATAGTAGGAGGGGACTAAATAAGTTAAAATGCCCAATATCATTGATAATGTGAAGTCTTGACGATTATTAATTTTGAAGCCATAATTAATTATAGATTTTTTAGTTAATCGTATGTAAAAATAAGTTATAAGCAAATATCCAAAAATCATTCTTACTAATCTGAATAATAATGAATTCTGGGAAGATATATTTGTGAAATAGGATCTGAAAAAAATATATTGTATTGAATAACCTATAATAGCAATAAATAAGGTTAACAATATACTAATAAAAAATAATTTTTTGTCTTTATCCATTGGTATTTGGAATATTTACTGAAAATTAATAAATTATATTTTTTTATTTAGAATAATTAAATCAATAATTAATCTTCCTTAAGAGGAAAACGACGAGTTATTAATGATAATATACCAATTGCACTGACTAATAATAACATTAAATACAAATTGGATAAAGATATAATTTCGATTGAGTCTGAGTAACCTATTTCACCATGCAACCCTAATTCAGCAAAAAACTTCAGTATAGTATTAAACATAATAAATTTTGAGTTTTCTGTTACTCTAATCATAATCAAACCCAATAATGTATTGATTATTAAACAATATAAAACAAAATATAAAATTAGAGATCCATTGTTAGGAGTGAAAAATAAAAACCGTTGNATGAATTCTGAAATNCCCCAACCAAGTCCATACATCCCATATGAGGAGGATNTCAATTCANTTCCCATTAATGAGGTATATTTATGGAGTNTAATTTGGCTGATTAATGCAAATATGAATAAATACCAAAAAAGAATAGTTCTTGAATTATTTTGAACTAACACGAAACTATTATGAGTAATTTCATTTGCAAATTGGAAATCAGTGAANATATCAAATAAAATAAATATAAGATATTGTATAAATGACAAAAATGACCATANNGACCCACCAATAAATACATTAGATATTGAAATGATTAATTTGGATTGCATTTTAGATTTTAATAATAAATAGGTAGCTGGGACAAATAAAATCAATACTAAAAAGGTTGTAAATACAGTTGGTTGTGCCATTATCTCATTAAAAGAAAAGTTAATTATAATCATTACTAATTATTTACTCCTTGAAAATAAATTTCGATCATAATTTTTCAATTATTTAAGGATAAATTATTATGATTANAANTAATGTTANACTATGGATTTCTATTTTTTAGGAACTGGCAATGCTTTTGGTCATGGTGGTAGAAGAAGATCTCATTATTATTGGGAAGGNTCTTCAAGTTTAATGATAGATGCNGGTTATGATGCAATGTCAGGNTTAAGATCAATTGGAAAAAATATTTCAGATNTAAACATGATTTTCATATCACATCTCCATCCAGATCATTGTTTGGGGTTACCACAATTTGTTTTAGAAGATTTTTATGTCTTGAAAAAAGAAGAACCAATAGAAGTTTTTGGACCTAAAGGGCTAAAGAATCTAGTGATTGATTATATTAAAAAATTTTATAACCCAGATGTTTTGAGTCACATGGAAAAATTATATATTTTTGAGGAGGTAGGACCAGATAAAATAAAAAAATTTGAACAAGGTAAACTTGAAACATTTAAGGCAGACCATGAGGGAAATGCAAGAATGCAGAGAATTACATTAGATGATGTGAAGTTAGGTTATACGGGTGACACGGGTTTTATTCCAAATATATTCGATGAAATGCTAAAGGCTGATTTTACTATAACAGAAGCTAGCTCCGGTAGAAATAGAATACCACATCATACAAATGTATTGGATTTGTTAAATCATGATATTCCAAAAAATAAATTTGTTTATTTGAGTCATGTTGGTGAAAGTACGATTGAAATGAGAAATGAGATTATTCGCCCATTAATATTGACTGAAGATGGAATGAAAATTAATCCAAAAAATCAGAAATTATGATTTATGTTATAAAATAAGAATTTTAGATTATTATCATGGAGAATTACAATGAGAGATATTCAAGACATTTTCCATTAAAAAGTATAGGCAAAAAGGGTCAAGANAGACTAGCAAAAAGTAGAATATTAATTGCAGGCATGGGAGGCTTAGGGACGATAAGTTCAGAATTATTAGCATCAGTTGGAGTGGGGTATTTACGTATAGTAGATTATGATGTGGTAGAGATGTCTAATTTACCCAGACAGAAGTTATATGACGAAAGTGAGATAAATGAAGCAAAAGTTGAAGTTGCTAGTAAAAAATTGAAAATTAGGAATCCATATATAATAATTGATGAACATAATACCCGAGTAGATGCTTTGAGTTCAATTGCATTACTTGAGGACATTGATATTGTAGTNGATGGCTTAGATAAATTCTCTTCTAGAAAAGCATTGTTTCAGGTNGCAAGAAGTATGAAAATACCATATGTATTTTGTGGAGCAGTAGGTGAAGNAGCAAATATAATGGTTTTCGATCATAGTGATGGAAATCCTTGTCTGATTTGTATAGTAGGAGAAATTGGAGATGATAACGATCAAAGTTGTGAAAAATTAGGTGTNCATCCTTCAATTTTATCAATTGCTGCTTCTATTCAAGTTTCAGAAGTNATTAATTATGTAACAAAAAATGANTATAGCAATTTNAATGATGAAATGTTAATAATATCACTGACTGATTTAAGTTTTGATAAAATTAAAATTGNAATGAATATTAATTGCAGAGTCTGTAATAAGCATGTGAATGATGACTTAGATCATGGGAAAAAAGGAGAAACAAAAAAAGGTATGAGATATATAAAGGATTATGGAGAAATTTTAGTTACATCATTATGTGGGAGGGATACAAAAATTTTAGATCCGACATGGAGTATTGATTGGGATTTCGAGTCGGTAAAAAAAANTATTACAAAAACATTCCAGGTTCAAAAAGATGGCAAAAAATTCATTTCNTTTGANTTAGATAATGTGAAAATNAGTTTATTGGATACAGGAATTATGACCTTAAGAAATNCGGGTTCAACAAATAAAGCATTAGANAAATTTAAAGAAATTATTNCNACGATTAACTAAATAAACTATATTCAACTACAATCATAGTGAGTGCTAATGCAGAGGTTAAAGTTGTAATCATCAAAGCTGAAAATAATGTCCTTGTNTCTCTATTTTTACTACTATTAATATATGTTAGAAACCATATAATGCTTAAAAGTGCACCTATGCTGAAAAGCCACATGAAGAAAGTTTGAAAACCTGCTGATAAAAGTGGACTAAATGGTTCGCTACTCACAATTGTACATCTAAATCAGCATATATTAATTATTCTTTATATTCGTTCATTATGGAAAAAATATTTTAATCCATTCAGAAGTAATATAATAATAAAAAGAGGAATTTATATGTATAAAGATTGATAGAGTTTCATGGCAAAAAAACAAAAACCNATTAAGTGTAAGAAATGTGATAANACATTTGAAATAGGGAGTGAAGAGGATAAAAATACAAGAGGAAAAGAGTGGACAATGGTTGCACCAATGCCAGATAAAAATGGTGATGTGACAATTACTCTTATGGCGACTTGGTCCTGTTCGAAATGTGGGTATACCATTAGAGGATCTGCAGGAAAAACAAAGGGTGATTTTGGAGGCAAACCAAGAAAACAACAGATTGATGAAATGNTGGAGTCTGGAGTNGCATTTGAAATAGCAGGTTTTGCTACTCAATTAAAAGTTGGAGAAGAAAATTTAACAAAGATATTGAATGTAATGATTAACAAAGGATCAATAAAAGGTAAAATTAAAGACGGAATTTATGAGCCTTAGATATTTTATTTGTATTATTNACGATTATAAATGGGGTAATTACCCACTNTAGATATATAGCTTANTTTTTGATTTAAGATTTGAATATTATTAAATTCATTGACTTGTCTATTAATGAAACCAATAGCATGATTTTGNTGAACAGCAATTANATTTCCGATAATNTCATTGCCNATTTTGATCGGGGAATTTTTNTCGATNCTTTGATCNGGATCAATTTGTAAGTGATAAAGATATTTTCGTGGATTTCCTCTATGATACATTCTTGATACTGGTTCTTGTCCTAAGAAACAGCCTTTATCTAAATCGATCATATCGAAAACTCCAGTCTCAATTGGATTAAGATCAATCATAAACTGGGAAGGTAAAATTCCATTTTGGATTAATATAGAGTTAAATTTGGATTGGTTTATTTCATTTCCTTTGGGCTTATTTTTACTATGTTGAAATACCAAATAAGAGTCACCAAAATACAAACCTTGTATTAATTTATCAGAGTTAACTAAGTACAAATCATCTGTATCACTCGAGATATCTTCTAATTTAACATCCATATTTAATTTATATTTTAATAAATCCTCAATCAAATTATTTTTCATTATGGGATGACAAAATAATAAAAATTCATTTTGTTGATTTTTAGTGACCCAAAATACAGATTTTATTTTTCCTTTATGGGTTAAAAATGCAGATCTAACGAATTCATCATTATTGATCAAAGTTATATCTCGGGTGATGATCCCATTTAGGTATTCAATTGTTTGTGATCCACTTACTTTTACTTCTAACCAATCTGAAATATTTACCCATGAATTCATATTATACTTTTGAAAACATTATAGATAAAAAAAATGATATAGGTATTTTAAAAATTTACAATTATATAATTTTTTTAAATAACAATCTAACTCAATCTTGACTTTCTTCATAAACTCCCATTCGTTTAGATATAATCGGTAGAAGTAATCCTTGGATTGTACCACTGATTAATATTAACGTGAGTGAACCGAATAATACAATATTTGAAAATTGTTGATCTTTGGGGGTTAAGTTTTCTGCATCAGTGAGGTTTACATATGTTAATAGGCCTAANACAGCGGTGGTTAAACCTTTGAAACCAGCTAAGGCAATAAATAATCTATCTTTACCACTTAGTATATCCTGAGTTTTGTGTGAAAAATCTAATGGCCCGGTGGTTATATAAACAGATAAGATTCTAATTATTATAACAATGATTGATAAAATTATACCGATGGAAAAATATCTATTGAAATTTTCAAATTCAAATAATGTCCCGACAAATGTAAAGGCAAAAATCTCTACTAAATATACTAATTTATTCCAAAAAGGAGTTAGAAAGTTATCTGTATACTTTCGTTTCATCATTACATAATGAGGATTTGATAGAACAATGCCTCCAGTTAGAGCTGCGATTGCATAGGAAACATTAATAATTGGAGCTATAGCAAAAATTGCAAAAATACAAGCCAAGCTTATGGCAGCATTTTCGTTATCTCTGTTTATTCTAGAAATAAAAATTAAGGCGATAATTGAAATGATAGTTCCAAGTAAAATACCTCCAATTAATTGCCAAATTGCAATTAATATGAAAATTGGAGAGAATATTANANATGNATTACCATTTTCAACTTGAGGTAATAATATGATAATAACTAGCATGATTGCAATAACGTCATTTAGGGCACTTTCTCCTCCTAAAATTGTCTCTAAGTTAGTTTTGACTTTTGATCCAGATGAACGTAAAATACTAAATGTAGCAGCAGGATCAGTAGGAACAACTATAGCTGCCATTAATAGAGAACCTANGAATATATATTCTACTGATAATTCATTAATACTTGAGGAAAATGAATAAATAGTAAAACCAGTTAAAGTTGCGGTAAAAATTGTACCAACAATTGCTAAAATAATAATTGGAATAATATTTTCTTTTACCCTGCGTAATGATAAATGCATACCTTCTTGGAAGAGAACAATTAGCAATGCGATTTCTGCGACGACTAAGGTTGTTTCTTTTGTGGAAGAATCTGAGAAATTTATAAGACCTTCAGGTTTGATAAAAGACAAAATAATACCTAAAACGATCATGGGTATCATTCTAGGGATATTAATTTTTTCTGAGAATACCCCTGCTAAGGTACCAAAAAATAACATGATACCAAATGTATTTAATATTAAACTTAACTCAGATGCCATCTTAAATTACATAATCATACAAATAAAATAAGTTTAATGATCGTATATAATTTTAATTGAATTATGATTTTTGAATATTTATTTTATTTCTATTATGCNNTTGCAGGTCCAGATAATGCCCATAAATTAAAGAGAGTTAAACCTGCACTNAATATCAGCATAACTATGGTTGCGATACGAGCTTCTTTAGCTGAACTAAATTTCCTTTGGGGTTCCCAATTAACTGCAATTTTGTTTAAAACGTATGCAGAAGAGAAGAANCCTATTGTTAAGATAGTAGCTTGCAGACCATAAATAATAACTGGNCTATTCAATGCTAAAGGTGAAGACACTTCAATTCCTGTTGCATCTGGACTACCTCTTGGGAAGTCGAGAATAAAGTTTACCAATACATAAATTACACTTGAACCATTACGTACTATNTGATCNATAATATCTGCAATTAATTTCATCAAAGGTATAGGTACCAATGCAGGTGCATAAACNTTTACNTAATGTTTTGCGCCTTTAAATCCTTCTTCAGGAGAAGCAAGTTTTGATACTGCAAAACAGACTGCAAAAACAATCAAGAATGCAAGAGCTAAACCTACAATATATAGTGCAGTTTTAGAGATAATTTGTGGGTAAGGTTGAGTTAAACTTGCAAAAGGTGCTTCTGCCTGACGGACAAGTTTAATTAAAATAATTGGTGCGACTGATGAAACTCCAAGTAATGCAATAATNTTAAATGATTCATCAAATGAAAAAGCCTTATTAGTCCACAGATCTTTTAATGGAGGTCTAACTCCCCATCTCATAGTATTATTAGGACAAGATTTNAAACATTCAGTACATAAAATACAATATTTATTTGTTTCATTTCCACCAGGATANAAGAACATAGGACAACCATATCCTCCTCCATCTGCTTCTCTTCCTTTCAAACACCATTTTCCTCTACATTGTCGGCAAACTTGTGAAGATTTTGAACGCATTTCAAAACCTGCAAATAAACCTTGTAATCCTATGAAACCATTAATTGGACACATATATCTACAGAAGGATCTTCTTTCAAACATTAAACCAATTCCTACATCAAGTACAACTAATACTACTATAAAGTAACCAGTTAAAATTGGACTGTTTCCAAAACCGAAAACGTTGTCCATCCATAAGAAAAATATAAAGAAAGCATTAACGAGCCAGAGATTTTTTAGTTCTTTTGGCCATGATAAATTTAAAGAGAATCTTTTTTGACCTGTTTGCCATAAACTAAATCTGTGAGCCCATTCACCCATAGCACCAAACGGACATATAATACACCACAATCTTGAAAGACCTGCGATCATTAATAATAAGAATGCCCACCAGACAATCCAAGTTAATACGGTAGCTAATGAAACGGAAGCNTCATTAGTACCAAAAAAACCAGATAAGGCTGCCAAAAAGAATATAAGAAAATTTGGCAAAATAAGGGCGAATTGGAATGGTCTAGATCTCATCAATGGACGAAGTAAATGTCCAAAACTTTTACCTCTAATTGACAACATTTGTAAATCATTTGCATCTGGGTCATCCCAAACTTCTCTTGGGGGACCTTCAATTTTAGCAATTTGGGCTGGGGTCCACATTTCAAGTTCTACATTGTCTCTAATTGTAGGACCAGCATATCGATTGGGATCGGATTTAACCATAATTTTTTCCTCTTTAAATTTATTTTGTGTGGAAATCTATTATATTCNTAATAGATCTAATCCACTTACTAANTATGTAAAAAAGTACCTACTTATAAAATAAAGGGTAAATGGTTTTTGCTCATAAATTTGGTTAGAGAAAAATAAGCGATTGTACGAGGTACTTTTCATGAAAATTGGCCATATGGCGGTTTTCACTGTATTCCATCATGCCAATTTAAATGNTCATTAAATTGAATTTGCCATCTATTTTCTAACATTANTATATANATAGAAAAGGCAATTGAACCTAAGATTNNNAATACAATAGCTAATACTGNNATAATGAGACCTACAACGGTACCTTCAAAGATTAGGTATTGGTAATATTATAAATACGGGACCNAATATTGAAATTAAAATTATGTAGACGAATAATAAAACCATATATTTGCCCGATTTCGTATTAGCAGATATTTCAGGATGATGTAATAATAAATGATTATGCAGATAATCATATTTATAATAAAAAAATGCAGGNCCAAAAAATATAGCAATTAATAACATAATTTTGGGACCAAACCCAGTATAGTGTATATTGGGATGGTATTTGTATATCATTTTTTGAAAATCACTAAAGTTATGATAGTAATAATAAAGTACAGGAATTATAATTGGGATGACTGGTAGTATAAAGAAACCAATAATAATTAATGATATTTGATCTAAGTTATCAAGCAAAAATTGAGGACGGATAGTCCAATAAATGCTAATAATAATTGTAAATAAAGCATAAAGTAGACTAGGACCAATATAATTGAAATAGTTTCGCCTTCGAATTGGAGCGGAATATGTATTTGTATACATAGACTCACTGTATGCGTTAGGTTTGATTGAATCTTTTTTGTTTGAGATCTGAATACCGCAGTTGGGACAAAATGTGGTATCAATATCTATTGAAGTTTGACAACTATGGCATTCCATGTTTTTGTATAAAAGATCGGCTATATAAAATAATAGTTATTAGTATAGACAAACACTTGAAGTTTTATTAAAATTGTGATTAAAATATACAATTCGTTGAGGTTATATATACCTAGATGTTATGCAGATAATTTATTTTTTTATATATAGGGTATGATAGAAGGAGTTGATGGGATATAATATTGAGAAATACAAAGATAGAAGTGAGTTAGTTGAATATACGTTAAAAGATGATTTAATAGACAATTACACAATAAGAGAGAGATTTGGAATTAGTAGTTTTACAAAATTAGATGCACTATTTTTTACATTGTATGCATATTATGAGAAGCAAATAAATGACAAACAA
>PBWW01000065.1 GCA_002728275.1 Candidatus Heimdallarchaeota archaeon | reverse complement strand
ATATCCACATTCGTTTTATTTACAATTTTTTCTTTAATAATCTCAAATGTTTTTTCATCTATACCTAAGTCCGTATCTAATATAATATCTGCATTCATCATGGAAATTGGATATCCCGTGATTTCAGAAATTATATCATAAATCAATTCATCTTTATCTGAGGCTATCAAATCATTTTGATTTTCTGGCAGGGTCTCAACCGGATTATTTTGAATAATATTAAACAAATCTGAAATTGTATTGATATTATCCATATTTTGTACATTGTCAGATGATATAACTTTTAATCTTAGTCCCAATTCTTTTAATGACTCGTTACCAAGACCTAAATCCTCTCTCAAATTAATATTTTCATCCAATAACAATTCTACTGGATAACCTGATAATTCGCTAAGAGCCGATAATACTGAATTTTTATCTATGCTTTCGACTCGTAATTTAACATCACTGTCCTGTAAATTTCTATAATATTCTGCGATTTTATTAATAGTATTATAATCTGCTATGTTCATTGACAGATCTTCAGGCGCATTGAATAATCTATTCATTTCTCCTACACTTTCTGCCATTTTAACAGTATCTATACCCAAGTCGGCCTCAATATCTAATTCAGGATCAAGCATCTCTACAGGATATCCCGACAATTTAGAAATAATTATTTGAATATTCTCAATAATCTTATCATTAATATTTTTGTTAGGTGATTTATTTTTATCATTTACTAAAACTTGCAAGTCTTCTTTTTTCTCATTGATACCATTAACAATATTATCATTGCTGTAATATTTTGCAATTTTATTTATAGTATTATAATCTGCTAAATTCATATTTTCATTATCTTTCTTTCCAAAAATTTCGTTCAATTCTCCTACACTTTCTGCCATTTTAACAGTATCTATGCCTAAATCNGCCTCAATATCTAATTCAGGATCAAGCATTTCTATAGGATATCCAGATAATTCAGACATGACCTTTTGGATAATTTGTATTTTTCCATCATTATCAATATCAGGTANTTTATCGGCTTTATCAACTTTCTCTTCAATAATTTCTTGTCCAACATAATAATTTGCAATTTTATTTATTGTATTATACTCTCCTAAATTCATATTTTGATCTTGTTCAACATTNAAAATTTGATTTAATTCTCCCACTGTCTCTGCCATTTTGACAGTATCAATGCCTAAATCTGCCTCAATATCTAATTCTGGATCAAGCATTTCTATAGGATATCCTGATAACTTTTCCATCACTTTTTGTATTTTTGCCAATACCGNGTCATANTCTAAATCAATTATATTTGATNTAACCTTATCATTATTTGTTTCAATTTCTATTTTATTGAATTTTNCAATATAGTCTTCTTCATTAATTTCCATTTTTAGAGTTTTACCATCATAGAATAATTGATCTTGCGCTCCTCCTATATCTTTCAACCAAATCTTGTATTTCTCTGTAAATCTTAATTTATATTCATTCTTCTCGTATAACGCAAATGCAATTTGAGAACCAAAACCTGCGGCTAATCTCAATGCATANTTGATGTTAAATGTTCCACCCTTTGAAATTCTCAAATTTCCCAAATCAGGATCGGGATTTTTGAAATTTGCAATAGGAGGTATTCTATTTTTTTCTAATGATTTAATTGCTATTGCATCCTCTAAACCTGCACCCATAGGGTGTCCAGTAAATCCTTTTGTATTTGCTATATGGATNTTATTTGCTCCATCTGCAAAATTCTCTCTTAATGATCTAATCTCCGCCGCAGCACTTCCTCCTCTTTTTGGAGTATAAGTTTCATGCGACATAAACATCATAGAATTGGATAAATCTTCTTTACTTATATTGTGCATCAATTCTACATTTCTCAATAATTTATTCATTTCATAGGAAACATGCTNAGTATCAAGTCTTGTTGCATGATGAGCCGAGTTTGAAAAATGAGTGCCTAATATTTTAACCAAGGCTTCTACTCCTCTTTCTTTAGTTTCTTTTTTAGTTTCAATTACAAATGCCGCAGCCCCCATACCAATAATCATNCCACTTCTCCTATTATCAAAGGGCAATGCTGCTTCATCGACTTTATCCTTGATNGTGGCNGCCCCACTTGCTAAAAAACCTGTTCCTAACCATTGAAAATTATTTTGAGTTGTGATATCATCTGCAGAAATTACAATAACTCGCTTAGCTCTACCGTTTCTTATCCAATCTTCGGCTATACCTATAGCTTGAGTTGCAGATGCACATGCAGAATTTACCTGTGTGTTTGGCCCTTTAGCCTTGATTAATTGCGCAAATTGCGCATGTCCAAAGCTTAATACTTCAAGTAAAATTTTCCTATTAAAAATATAATCCTTTGCATTTTCTTCTATATAATTTATGTCTTCCTTAATTTCAGATAAAATCCCATTTTTATTGTCAAATCCTTCCTCTCTTTTTATTTTGTCATGAATATCTTCCAATATTTTTTTCTTTTCTATTGATAATTTATACTCTGCATAGCTGCCTATCTCATTAGAAAAACTATCTAATCCTGGGAAGGCTGATGCAAATATTATACCTGTGTCATCTTGCATTGTTTTTGGAAGTACGTAATCACCGGGTAAATAAGATCCCGTGGATGTTTTTTTGAATTCTCTGATTAAAGGTATGCCTGCATCTTTTAATGCCTCTAATCCGGCTGCAATAGCTAATGAAGTGGTAACATCAAATGCTGCACTCACTTCTTTGTTTACTCCAAACTCATCACTTATATCAAATTCGCCTGCTTGTCCAGCTAATCTAATAACTTCTTCCTCTGATTTTGGAGAATAAAATTCTGCCTCACCACTTGATTTTTTAATCAATCTTCTTATGTTTTTATTTAATTGTTTTTCTAATTCTTTTTCTGGGAGTTTTTCTATCAAATTTTCTCCTCTTATTATCTTATTTATATTATCTTTCGCAAAGATNTCCTTATTCTTTCCAGGTAATCCTAATCCTACTCCNGATATCATTATCTCACTTTTAATAATTTTCTCTTTTTCTTTGATGTCAGAATAATTCTTATCTTCATGATCAAGAAATTGTTGATATCCTTCTGTGTATGTTAGTTTTCCAATATTGCATTCTTTTCTTATCAATGCCCCATATGCCAATACTTCATTTATTGATCTAATATCTCCTTTTTTAGGATGATTGGTATAAGTTGTAATAATATTTTTGTCCTCTAAAATATTATCTACAAATGAAGCCAATGCTCTCTTTGGTCCAATTTCAATAAATACATTTATTCCATCTTCATATAACGTATTGATTTGTTTTATCCATTCAACAGATGAACCAATTTGTTGTTTCATAATTGATTTTATTTTATTTGGATCAAGNGGGAAAAATTCACCTGTAACATTTGNTGTAATNGGAATTTTAGGNTNNTTAAATGTNATATTATCTAAGAATTTAGAAAGTTCNATATTNGCNGGTTCAACTATTTTACTATGAAATGCACAAGACACATTTAATTCGGTGTATCCTATATTAGAATTTTCAAATAATTTTAATGCCTCATCCACTCCTTTAGATGATCCAGATATCACAATTGACTTATTACTATTTTTGTTCGCTGCTATAGCATATTCTTTCACTTCTGATAGTACTTTTTGAACTCCAGATAAATTGGTATTAATTGAAGCCATCTTACCTTTATCAACGATTTTGATGTCATTCATAGATTTACCCCTTATCGCTACTGCCATTAAACCATCTTCAAATGATATTACTTCCGCTGCTACTAAAGCTGCATATTCTCCAAGTGAATGTCCTGATACTGCATCTGGTTTTAATCCAAATTCTTCTAATAATCTATATAGGGCTATATCTACTGTTAAAAGCGCAGGTTGAGTAAACTGAGTTTGTTTCAACAGATATTCAATTTCATCCTTATTTTGTCCCTTGCAAAATATATAATTCGAAATATTATCACCAAGAAATTCATTCAAAATATTATCTGCTAAATCAATTGTTTGTTTAAATATTTCATATTTCAAATATAATTGGTAACACATATCTGCATATTGAGATCCTTGACCAGTAAAAAGATATGCAATTTTATCTTTATCATTGTTATTCTTCAAGTAAATTCCTTGATTTCTATAAAACTTTGCATTATTTGGACTCCTTATTAATTTTTCACTTTTATTGATAAATTCGTTTATTCCTGAAAAGTTATCTATGCTTAACCCTATTTTGATATCATCTTGATAATCAAAGTTGATGTTTTGAAATGTGTTCTTGATTTGAATTTTATCTATTTCAGAATTTATATCATATTGATCCAAAATTCGTAATTTCTTCAAATTTGTTATTAACTCATTTTCATCATTGGCACTGAGTTTAATTGGTTCTAATAATAAATTCTTATAATTAATCTCCTTTGAAAAATTAGTAACATTTTTTGTATCAGCATTGTCTGTTTTTTGATATTCTTCTAATATCACATGAAAATTAGTNCCCCCAAATCCAAATGANGAAACTGCNGCTCTTCTTANTTTATTNNNTNTCNNCCATTCNTCNGTNTTTGTACTNACAATNAATGGNGATAANTCCCANTTAATTTTTTTNTTNGGNGTNNNAAAATTAATNGANGGNGGAATTTTTTTATTATAAATCGCTAATATNGCTTTNAAAAGTCCTGCTGCNCCTGCAGCTGATTTTAGATGACCAATNTGNGATTTNATTGATCCNANTTTNACNGANTGTTTTTTNACNCCNGCNTCNAAGTAAATNTTTTGAATTGTCGATATTTCCACAAAATCACCNACAGNGGTTGANGTNCCATGAGCNTCTAAAAGTTGAATATCTTTTGGATCTAAATTAGCTGANNCAAATGCTCTTTTTACGGCNAACTCTTGTCCTATTGGGTTTGGTGCAGTNATNCCNTTTCCTTTNCCATCNGATGAAGATCCTACTCCTGCAATTATNGCATAAATTTTATCNCCAAATNTTTCNGCATCAGACAATCTTTTTAGNATCATCATNCCTGCTCCTTCACCTTGGACAAATCCNTTNGCCCTATCATCAAATGGATANGANCCATCNGCAGATAAAGCCCCTATTTTAGAAAATTTTACATATGTAGTAGGGTCATTAGATCTATCTGCTCCACCACAGACTGCTGCATCATATTCTCGTGTTTGCAATCCTTTCACTGCTATGTCTATGGCTGCTAATGATGAAGCACATGCTGCGTCAGATGTAATATTTTTTCCTCTTAAATTAAATGATGCTGCTATTCTACCTGCTACTATATTTGCAAGATCCCCCGGCATCGTATCTTCATTAATTTCTTTGAAATCTTTTTTATATTCTTTCTCCAATTCATCAATTATCTTGGTTTGATCCTTAATTGGTAATTTAGAAAAATTTTTAGTAGCTCTTATAGATTTGATAACATGAGGAAAAAATACTCTTTGACTAACATCATACATTTTTTCTCCTCCTAAAGAATTNCCTATAATTACTGCCGTGTTTTCTTTAGGAAATTTTTCATCAGTGTAATTTGCATCCTCTAAAGCCTCTTTTGCTGCTGCTAATGCTAATTGCTGAACTGGGTCTATTTGCTCTAAGACATTAGGAGGTATTCTATAATCCATAGGATTTAACTTAAAATTTTCAACAAATGCTCCAATTTTGCTATAAGTTTTATCAGGAACAGTTCTATCTTCAGAATGATATAGCGATGGATCCCATCTGTTTATTGGAACTTCTTTAATTGAATTTTTCCCACTCATAATATTTTGCCAAAAATCATGTATNTTATTGGCATCCGGCATAATCGCCCCAATACCAACTATGGCAATAGGTTCATTATAAATGAAGCCTAATTCCACTTTATTTCGATTTTTAGCCATAATTATACCCGTTGTAGTACTATTTCTCAAATTTATCTAAATTTTTTGAAATTACAATAGTACTATGTATAACTAAATTTTAATTACATAAAAGTCCATTTCTGTGGTCTCAGATTTGAATATTATATATTAAAATAACAATAAATTATAATTTAGGAATTAATTCTACNATTACTGCCAAATGATCACTGATAGATGTATCTCCNCCAACTTTAAATGAATTATCAATTACTTCCCAATCATTTTCAGTAAGCCATATATAATCAATCTTTGAAGTTGGATTTGCTGCAGATGCTGTATATATTTCAGTTGAATTCAATTCATAACCTGCTAGAACTGATGATTGTACTAGTGAATTATTCAAAATGAAATAAGCATCATCTTCGAAATTTACATTAAAGTCTCCAGTTATAATCGCTTTTTTATCTCCAATAATCTCTATTAACTTTCTAGCTGCCTCAATTTGTGCATCATTGAATCTACTAATTGCAAAATGAGTATTAAAAATATTAATATTGCCAAATGGAGATTCAATTATCACTTCTACTACTGATCTTTCGATACCTTCTGGTCTCGGAAAAATATGGTGATTGCTCTCAATTATTTTCCATTTAGATAATATCGCATTACCATAAATTTGATCTGANGTTGGATTNCCATAATAATAATACATGTTTAANTGTTCNGCTAACCATGCNACTCCNTGAANATGNCCNGANGAAAATCTNGCCCCCTCTGCCTCTTGNAATCCAATGATATCTGGTTTCTCATNTTCNATGTAATTTAGNAAATTATTAAAAATATAATCTCCTTGTTTTTCAGATACCGATGAAGGATCTTGTATGAAGAATTGGTGTATATTGAAACTCATAATTTTAATTCCATCATTATTAGTTTCAGGTTCTATTGTAAAACTAAATGTCATACCCACTGAAAATATCATCAATATAATTATTATCGCGTCTAACTTCTTATTCATTCTCATTCACTCCTTTTATCGTAAATTGATTGACAACAATTAATGATCCCATTATGAAAATATAGATTCCTGCAAATCCATGAATTATCGGGTGTATTATAGATGGTAAAAATACCCAA
>PBWW01000064.1 GCA_002728275.1 Candidatus Heimdallarchaeota archaeon | reverse complement strand
GACTTAATCTATTGAGAATATTATTTATTACCTCAAGTTCCTTTTGATTATTTATGTCATAAGTATTTTTTACATTCTGAATAAATTCATCAAATATCTCGGTATGATTATTTTTGATAAATGAACCATCTTTCATTTCCCACAAAATTTTGTCACTTATTTTATAAAATTGGATTGTAATATTTTTTCTTAATATTCTCTCACTTTCAGTTATTCTATTATTATCCATGTAGTCAGATTCTCTTATCATTTTCTGAAATTTATTTATTTCTTTTACGTCAAATCTAAACGGCGCCAAACAATTATTGTAAATTTTGGAGATTTTTCTATTTCTCTATTTNAGCGCCTAATCTATGCATTTGGCGCTATCTTATTTTTTTTTTATATAGGCTTGTTTATATCCTAAAATCTGTTAGAATTTTTGTCAAAAAATACTTATTATTTAGCACAATTAAGTATTTTTTAAAGTCATATATTTTTTTCTTCTAAAAAATGTGCATAAATCTGAATCGCTTAGAAGTTTATTCATATATAGAATAATTACGATGTTTAAGATGAATAAGAATCTACTTATTACATTAGGATTATTTAGTATTGGTATTTTGTTATTCGCTAGCAGCTTCACTGTTAGTGAACCTCAAACAATATCAAACCTTGAGCACATGCCTATCGCTCCCAATGATCATGAGATGGTCAATGGAACAATGCATATGACTCAAGAACGAGCAATTCTTTTCTCAGAAACAACCAACGGTTATCAAGTTGGTGGTTCCTTTGGTGTATGGGATGAGTCTACTTTGGAAGTAAATTCAACATTCTCTGCGAGTGAAGGTAAAGAAGCATTGCGCTTTAATGCCGGACCTGCTGATGGATGGTGGGGTTTTGCCTATAGTGTTGGTGGTGTCGATTTATCAAATGCAACCGGTTTTATGGTCTTTGATATGAACACTACATACGCAGGTGATATCTCTTTAGGTTTCCAAACAGGTTCAACTTACAACGTAAATCATCGTGATTTTCGAGTTACACTAGAAAATGGAAAAGATTTTGTAAACGACAGCACATGGCAAACTTTAGTTGTTCCACTCAAATCATTTGCACAAGCAGGTGGAGTTGGAGTTCTAAACTTCTCTGATGTGTCAAATGCATTTTTCATGACACAAGAAGGGGCTGCATTAGGTGGTTCAATCTATGTAGACAACATCTATTGGAGCATGGCGCATCCATTACCAGATGTAGGTGATAAGAGAGCAGTAATGTTTGCAGATAATTTATCTGGAGATAAAACCGTTGGTGTAACCCCACAAGTTTGGGATGACTCAAGCTTATCTGTTATTGATACATCAAATGCAACTTTCAGTGCTTATGATGCAAAAGAAGGAAATAACGTTCTTCAATTCAATCCAAATCCCGCTGGAGGATGGTGGGGATTTGCCTTAGCTGCAGGTAATGCTGATCTATCAGGTCATGATGGTTTCATGATATTTGATATGAACACCACATATGCAGGAAATATTTCATTAGGGTTCCAAACAGTCTCTGGAGGTGCTACTGATGATTTCCGATTTGAATTATTACATGGACAAGATTTTGTATCTGATGGTACATGGCAAACAATAATTATGCCAATATCAAATTTCATGCACACAAATGGAAACGGTGGATTAAACACTTCAAATGTTTTATCTGGAATGTTCATGACACAAGGATCTGGAAATATGTCTTCTGACTCTATTTACATAGATCGAGTTCACTGGGCTAATTTAGATGTAACTAAAGGATTTGGTGATAATGTTGCTATTGTATATTCTGAAACCACTACTGGTACCCAAATTAATGGTAGCTTTGGTGCATGGGATGAATCCACAATAGTTGGTAATTACAACGGATCTGCAAGTGAAGGTAATCAATCTGTACAATTTAATGCAAGTGCTGTAGACAACTGGTGGGGTATGGCATATGCCGCCCTAGGAGGAGCAGATTTATCTACTTCCGCAGGTTTCATGGTTTTTGATATTAAAACCTCATATTCTGGAAATATATCTTTAGGATTCCAAACTGGAACTACATATAATGTAAATCACAAAGATTTCAGATTTGATTTAGAAGTTGGCAAAAGTTTTGTAAATGATAGTACATGGCAAACTGTTATAGTACCCATTTCAATGTTTATGCCTGCAGATGGACCAGGAGCATTAAATTTCTCCGATGTATCAAATGCATTCTTCATCACACAATCAGGTGCTGCACTCACAGATACCATTTATCTTGATAACATATATTGGGTTGATAGTCTTTATCAAGTGGCTATGCCACAACCACCCATGCCACCAGGTCCAGTAACACCAGGTCCAGAACCACAACAGTATGTGTATAGTTCTGCTAACGATGCTAAACTTTACTCTGAAACTAATGGAGGTACCCAAGTTGCTGGAGAAGTATTCCAATGGAATAATGCTGGTGATATGACTTTAACTACCACAACAGATGCATCTGAAGGTACTGAAGCCATTCATGTAACTGCCACACCTAGTGTAGAATTTTGGTGGGGCGCAGCATTTGGTGACGCTGATGGAAGCGGTGATCTATATGATCTTTCTGCCTTTGAAGGTGGTTATTTGGTTCTTGATATCAAGGCCAATTATAATGGTACATTTAGTGTTGGTTTCCAAGAAGGTGCTTATCCTGCTAATAATGATGCTATGGTAGCACTTACCGATGGTACATATGGATATGCGAATGATGGTGAATGGCATACAGTTGTTATTCCTTTTGCAGACTTGATGGCTGCAAGCACATTTGCAAATACAAGTGTTATTACAACACCTTTTGCATTGTTTGATGACAATTCTGCAAATGATGGTTTCACAGGAAATGGAGACATATACTTTGATAATGTCTACTATACCATGGTAAATCCAGTTGATACTTCTACCGAAACTTCGACTTCAACTGATACCAGTGCAACAAATTCAACAACATCTGAGACATCAACCAGTGTTCCAGCTACTACAATAGCAAACACTACACTACCCACCGAATTACCAAGTGAGGTAGAAGGTTTACCATTCAATGCATTTTATGCATTATTAGGTTTAAGCTTAGTATCTGTAATTGGTCTACGAAGAAGGTCTTAAAAAATCAAAATTAGATATTGCTATCATTAGCAATATCTAAAATTAAAATTAAATTAAAATAAACACTTTTAATCATAAAATATATTTTCTAAATTTTTACACAAATATTATAAAATTAAAATTNCCTACCCAAAAATACTTTATTAAGAAATTTATTNAAAATTTAATAGGTTAACATAAATGAAAATTACTCAGTTATTATTACCCATACTATTAATTACACTATTAGGTACCTCTAATATAAATGCTCAAACAGAAATTAGTATCGAACGAGATCAAATTTTATGGTCCTCCGGTCATTGGGGTCCTCCAGGTATTAATAATCCCGCACATAGTCTTAGTGCTTCCTGGGAATCTAAATTTATGTATGATATATTATTTGATTGGAATTCAGTACTTGATGAACCTCTAGTTGGCTTTTTGGGTNAAACTATGGAATGGAGTGCAGATGGTAAAAACATCAATATTGTATTAAGAGAAGAAGCAAAATGGTCAGATGGAGAATCAATTAATTCTGAAGACGTAGTATATTCATTTAACGAAATATATGCCGCCAAAAATGGTCCACTCAATGCTAGTTTTACAGAAAAAATTCAATCCGTCGTCACAAATGGAGACTATGGTGTAATTATAACTGTCAATGAAGGTTTTGAATTTAGTAAATCCGTTTTCTTTCAATTTATTGGTCGTTGGCAAATTATGCCATCACATATATGGCCTGATGTAATGGAATATGAAATGTNTGCAGGAAATAATAAATACCAAATGACTGTNAATTGGTTAGAACCATCTTTTCCTGATGAATTAAAAGTCGCNTCAGGTATGTANTTCCCTCANTCACAAGCTGTNGANGGAAGTTGGTCATTATATGAACGNAATGATGATTGGTGGGGTNTTGGTGTATTAAGTGATAAATTACCTGATCCAAAATATATTGGTATGAAATCATATCCCTCAAACTTTGCCCAAAACAGTGAGTTCATTTCAGGNGAAATTGATTGGTTTGGAGGATATATTCAAAATATAGGTGCAGAAATTGATAGAAANCCCTATTTAAGCACATATTTTGGAAATAATGATCCATATTTTCCATCTTTNTCATCAATNGTNGANGTAGTNCCNAATCATGAAATNTATCCACTTTCCGAGCATTGGTTCAGANAAGCAATTGCATATGGATTAAATGTTTATGATATGATNGANATAGGNGCAAGTGGATATCTTGAACCAGCAAGAGTAGCTAGAATAGATGATCGAAGTTCACTANTNGCAGATTTATATGATCCATCTATTGAAGAACAATATGGATTTTCATATGATGAAAATAAAGCAAATGAAATATTAAATGAAAATGCAATCAAACAAGATGGTGTGTGGTACACAAAAGATACACCTGAAAAATTCCAAGATGATTTAACAGACTCTCTTCCAAATGTGGATGGTTTTAATGTACAAATAGGTCCATATGATCTAAAAACAGTCATCGGTTGGTCCGATTTTGAATTACATGCAGATACATTGCAGAAACAATTAGCTGCCATTGACATTGAAATAAATGTTCAAAATGTAGAATATGCCGATTTTGTTGGTGCATCGAATTCTATGAATTACGAAATACTTCTTTATGGTCTTGGCCCTGGATTAATGGATGGTGCCTTAGCTATGTTCAATTATTTCACCGGTCCTGCAGGTCGAGGTGTTAACACTACCGGTTGGTATAATCCTACCTATGTCGAATACTTAAATCAATTTGAAGTTGCAATTCAGGGATCTGATGAAGAAAAAGAATTAGCATCTAAATTACAAGAGGAAATCGCTCGTGACTTACCTTCAATACCATTATTTGCTAATGGTTACTGGTATAGCTTTAATACACAATATTGGGATGGATGGCCAACTGAAGCTACTAATGTAATGCCTCCCTTAGCAATGTGGGGATTTGGTTCAACTGGTTTATTGCAACAATTACTTTGGTCATTAAACCAGAATGTTGGACAAACTTTACCTGCAGTCACTAGTGGTACCAACAACAGTGAATTAACAGATACTAATGATGGCGCCTTTTCTAATATTTTTATTACCGCTTCCGTAATAATTTCAACTATCATAATCCGTAAAAGACTAATACACCGTCTATAACAATAAAATCCTGTATTTATTGATAAAAATACAAACTAATTATAGCCAGCGCCATTTGAATACATTTATATTGTAACTCTATAGAAAAAAATTACATGAAGTTTAAATCTTACATGGTTCTTTTTTTATTCTTAATCTCACTCACAAGTGTACAAGGAATTGAAGAAGAGACTAACGTCACAAACATTGAAATTGAACAAGAACCTACAGTTCTTGATTTTAGAGGTATGGCATATGGTCCTTTCAGAGGAGTTGGTCCAGATAAAACAGAAATAGTATCTAGAGCAAACTTAGAAGAAGATATGGGTATACTACAAGAAATGGGAGTTAATCATATACGATCATATGGTATCGGATTAGGTTTAAATCAAATACCATTCATCGCTGCACAATATGGTATAACTACCGCAACTGGTACATGGATCCACGCAGGTAATCCCGATAATTTTGGTGAAATTGATACTGCTCTAACTGCAGAAGATGTATCATCAATGATTATTGTGGGTAATGAAGTCCTTACTGGAGGTGCAGGGTTCAATGAAGCAGAATTAGTAGGTTTCATTGAATACGCTCAAAATAATCGAGTAGATTCTAGTTTCCCAGTGGCCACAGCAGAAGAATGGGGTTTCTTTGCCAAACAAAATCCTTTCAATGAAACTGAAGTTCTAAGAACTGCATTAGGAAATGCTACTGATGTTATTATCATACATGCACACCCTGCATGGCATAAAGTTCCTGTTGCTGATGCTGCTGATTGGGTTTTAGAGAAGTACAATCAAGTTGTTTCACTTTATCCTGAAAAAAGAGTTATTTTGGGTGAAACTGGTTGGCCATCCTCTTCAGTACCCGAAAATGAACTATTTACAGAGGCAAACCAATTAACATTTTTCACAGATTTAATGAAATTAATTGATGAAAATGATATTGAAGCATATTTATTCCAAGCTTTTGATGAAAATTGGAAAGCCGAAATATATGAAGGTGAATATGAAATAGGACCACATTGGGGCGTAATTGAAGAAGCAAGGTATGCAAAACCTTCTGGAGTGTATATTGCCGAAAACTATTTTGGAGGTACTGTTAATTCCCAAGCTCCTGATCCAATAGCACCCACAGTAAATTCACCAAGCGATATACAAGTTGATTTAAGCGCTAGCGCATCAATTTCATGGACCATCTCAGACGAAGATGGTGTTGGTGGTACCTATACTGTATTCAAAAACAATGTAGTACAAGGAGTCGCAAATCTAAGTTATACTGAAGGCAATGCTATTACATGGACAGTAGATACCTCAACAGAAGGAGTCTTTGAATATAAGATTGAATTTATTGATGAAACTGGATTAAGTGGGAATGATACTGTTGTTGTTACAGTCGGTTCACCAACTGAGACTAATTCAGCTGTATCTTCAGAAAATTCAGAATTGAGTGAAGCAAGTTCCGCAGTAAGTTCTATTGTAGAAGAAAGTAATTTTATTGGTTTCATTCTACCATTTGCAACATTTATTGTTTATAGACTCAAAAAACATAATTAAAAATAAATAAAATAAATAAAAAAGTAATTTGAATTGAATAATCATAATTTTTTAAAATTTATCAATATTAATAATGAACATTATTTTGAATTAGAGTTAAACCAACATCATAATTATTTTTATTTCCCTCTAACAAATGAGTCATTTCATGCATCAATTACCCCTAAACTGGCAGGAGACTCTTGTGTAGATTTAAACTCCTTTTATCTTAAACCCATGACAATGGATGATTTATTTCATTCAAATTATTCAAGAAATTTTTGGGTAAAATCACAAAATCATTTATGGTCCGCAACTGGTAATTCGTTATTACAAAAACAAAATAAGGATGACCATCTTACAATTCAAGGAGGATTTTTATGGCATAGAACTATAAGAAAAAATGAAAAAATAGGATTGAAGTCAGAAATCTTAAATTTTATTCCTTCAATAAATCAATCTATTGAATTGATGCAAATTAAAATTACCAATATTAGTGATGGGCCACATCATTTTCAAGTCTCATCTGCAATTCCTATATATGGAAGATCTGCAGATAATATTCGAGATCATAATCATGTAACTAGTTTACTAAATCAAATTGAAATAACAGATTATGGGGTTGTTTCAAAACCTACACTGAGTTTTGATGAACGGGGTCATACTATTAATTATAATATGTATCAATTTTATATGCTTAACGAAAATTTAGACATACCCGATGAAATTTATCCTATGATGGATTATTTTGTAGGTGATGGATCATTAGATTGGCCAGATTATCTAACTAAAAATAGTTCTCAAAAAATAAATCTTTCAAATTCTCAAGGACTAAATATTATCGGTGCTGTTACATATTTTGATATAAAATTAAAGCCTCAAGAGAGCGTGAGTTATTTCATACTAATGGGTATCTCAGAAACTAAATTAAATCCACTTTCTTTTTTATCAGTAAATAAATTCAATGAACTATTAGAAGATACTAAAAAATATTGGAAAGATCAAATATCTTCACTAAGCATAAAAACTTCACAAAATAAACTTGATAATTGGTTAAATTGGGTCTCTATTCAACCTAT
>PBWW01000063.1 GCA_002728275.1 Candidatus Heimdallarchaeota archaeon | reverse complement strand
ATTTCTAATATTAACTCTTATTTTATCAAGATCTGATTAAAATTTAAGACACAAATTATAAAATTTAAATGTACCAAATTACCCGACATATTGAGAGTATAGAAAATATACTCACACTAGCGGGGGTCGCCCAGCCTGGCCAACGGCGCGGGGCTTAAGATCCTGTCATTTAGATGTTCGTGGGTTCGAATCCCACCCCCCGCATTTTTTTTATCGATAACATTTTACATAAAAAATATAAAATTATATCTAGAAGATTTACTAGGTATTTTATTTAAATATAATAGTATATATTTTTTGAATTTCAAAAATTAAAACAACAAATTTACATAATCAATACAAAAAAATAATTCAAAAATAATAAATAAAAATTCATCTTGAATTCACGCATGATTTTTTTTATTTTACTCTACAATTTTTTATGGATATTTACAAAAAAAAACACCCCTTAAAATCTTACATGCACAGCTAGCCAAAAAACTGAATCGTCTGTAGATGTAATTAATTCATATTATGGACTCTATACTCCACCCTACTAAAAAACACACTAGATGAATTATGAGGTTTATCCGTAACATTTTAAAGGCCCACTTGAAGAAATACTACACCGACCAAGAAACATTAAATTAATTTGGGGCCAAAAAAATAAAATTGGTTTTGGTTTTTAATGAAATCTTGACCAACTGCAGGGAGGCAGAAAAAAATAACAGAACAATTAACAAGACAACAAGAATTCGGACTTAGATTCAAAAGAAAATATACACAAGAAGGCGTTCATCCATATGATCAAGTTGAATGGACAAAAAGAGATGTTATAGTAACATCAATGGAAGGGGAAACCATATTTGAACAAAAACAAGTGGAATTTCCAACATTTTGGTCAATTAATGCGACCCAAATTGTCACATCAAAATATTTTCATGGTCAACTAAATACTCCCCAAAGAGAAACTTCACTCAAACAATTAATAGACAGAGTTGTAAAAACAATTGCCAACTGGGGACGAAATGGAGGTTATTTTNCCGATCAAGAAGAATCAGAGATTTTCGAAGCCGAGCTTACAGCAATATTATTATTTCAACATGCATCNTTCAACTCACCAGTATGGTTTAATTGTGGTGCAGAAGAACATCCTCAATGTTCTGCATGTTTCATAAACAGTGTTGAAGATGATATGGAATCCATACTCGATCTAGCTAAAACCGAAGGGTTAATTTTCAAACATGGTTCTGGTTCAGGTGTCAATCTTTCAAACCTAAGAGGAAAAGGAGAACCCTTATCATCTGGAGGATCTTCATCTGGTCCAATGTCATTCGCAAAAGGATATGATGCCTTTGCAGGATCAATCAAGTCCGGTGGAAAAACTAGACGAGCTGCAAAAATGTTACTATTAGATGATTGGCATCCAGATGTCCTTGAGTTTATAGACTCAAAAATGGAAGAAGAAAAGAAAGCATGGGCATTAATCGATGCAGGTTACGACGGTTCATTTACCGGAGAAGCATATTCATCAATATTCTTCCAAAATGCAAATCACTCTGTAAGAGTTTCAGATAAATTCATGCAAGCAGTCATCGATGGACAAGATTGGGATTTAATGAGTGTAACTTCTAAAAGACAAGAAGTTTGGAACACACTAAATGCCAAAGAAATGCTAAATCGCATTTCAGCTGCAACACATCTATGTGGTGATCCAGGTCTACAATATATGGATCAAATTAACAAATGGCATACCTGTAAAAATACTGGTCCTATTAATGCATCAAATCCATGTTCAGAATATGTCTTCCTTGATGATACTGCATGTAATCTAGCATCAATCAATTTAATGAAATATAGAAATGAAGATGGATCTTTCATGTTAAGTAACTTTGAACATACAGTTGATGTGTTAATTGCCGCACAAGAAATTATTGTCGGAAATGCATCTTACCCTACTGGTTTAATTGAGAAAAACTCATTTATTTACAGAACTTTAGGATTAGGTTTTACTAATCTAGGTGCACTACTCATGTCACTAGGNCATGCATATGACTCAGACGAAGGACGNAATATTGCTGCCGCAATATCTTCTGTCATGACTGGAAGAGCATATTATCAAAGTTCAAGAATCGCATCAAACATTGGACCATTCGATGGTTATGAAGAAAATAGAGAACCAATGTTAGAAGTGATGAACATGCACAAAGATGCTTCTAAAGAAATTAAANCAGAGGGAGTCGATAAAAGATTATATGAGCGATCCAGAATGATCTGGGACTATGTTGTTCAAAACGGAGAACAACACGGATATCGTAATGCTCAAGCTAGTGTTATTGCACCAACAGGAACAATTTCATTCATGATGGATGCAGATACCACTGGAATTGAACCAGAAATAGCTTTAATCAAATGGAAAAAGTTAGTTGGAGGAGGTTATATGAAAATTGTAAATAATTCAGTTCCTCTCGCACTTCGTAAATTACAATATNAAGAAGATCAAATTACTGATATCGTCAACTATATAGATGAAAATGGTTTTGTTGAAGGTGCACCTCATCTTCAAAATGATCATTACGCAATTTTCGATACATCATTTACAACTGCAGGATCCGACAGATCAATCAATCATATGGCACACATTACTATGATGGCNGCAGTACAACCATTCATATCTGGTGCAATATCAAAAACAGTCAATATGCCTGAGCATTCAACAATAGAAGAAATAAATGATGCTTATATTGCAGGTTGGAAATTGGGATTAAAAGCAATCGCAATCTATCGTGATAATTCCAAACGATTACAACCATTAAATACCAAAGATGANTCAAAAGAAACAACTACCCAACAAATAGAAACCGTAGCTGATCTTCAACAAGAATTTGANAGTCAAACTGCAGAATTNGANATGTANGGTAATACACCAAAACGACGAAGACTAAATGATACAAGAATTTCAAAAACACACAAATTTGAAGTTGATGGTCATGAAGGATACGTAACTGTTGGTCTCTACTCAGATGGATCACCCGGCGAAGTTTTCATTCAAATGTCAAAACAAGGTTCTACCCTTGGAGGTGTTATGGACTCACTCGCAGTATTAATTTCNATAAGTTTACAATATGGAGTACCTCTTTCAGTTTTAGTACGTAAATTCATACANACCAAATTTGAACCAGCTGGTATGACNATAAATCCACAAATACCAATTGCATCTTCTATNATAGANTACCTATTTAGATGGTTAGCATTAGAATTTCTTNCCAGANGANGAAAGACCNACAATGNTNGANTANTCNGAAATGAATGAAGAAGCNGANGAANNATCATTNAAANCAANNGAANCNANNAGTTTGAATTCAACCCCAAAACAAGANTTNGGNGANAATCANATTTGTACAATATGTGGTGCAATNGCAGTTAGAGCAGGCAGCTGTTATGCCTGTCCCGAATGTGGTACCACCTCAGGTTGTTCATAATCTCAATTCAAGATACAATTTCTATAGAGTGTCGTAAATACAATACAGATTATTAATCGAAATTACAAAATTAATAGAAGGTTTGACAACCTAGCGAGATTTTGTCAGTCCATCGAACAATAATTAAATTATAAAAACAAAAGAAAGTATGGTAACTGCAAAATTATTACCAGAACAAGTTACAAATGAATATAACGGAAATATAATTGCATTGTACACATTTTATGCGATCATTGGTATGACTATCGTTAGGTCATTACTCCACATGTTATTACCTGATGGAGGTAGTGAATCTATTGCTTCTATCCCAATTGATACGTATTCTACAGAAGCAGAAGCAACTGTAATCGGAATTTTCTTCCTTTGGGGACTCTCACAGCTCATAATAGGAGTAATCTATTTCATCGTTGCAATAAGATACAAGAGTTTGGTTCCACTTATGTGGTTGTTTTTTACGATTGAATATATTTTTAGACTTTTAATGGGTTTCTACAAACCGATTGAAACAAATGAAACCGCTCCTGGGGAGGTAGGTAATTTCATATTCATACCTTTGGGTTTAATTATGCTCTATCTTTCTTATCAGACATCTTCTAACATATCAAATTCTAATTCAAAATGACTTGAATCAATAAATGCTTCAGGATCCTCAAGAAATTCAGTTTTGCAGGTCTCCGCACAAAAATATATACGCTTTTTTTTATAATCTGTAGAAATCCATACACCACCATGATGATCCGTATCACAACCACATGCGGATATTTTCTTTACACTCATGATCTAAATCCCAAAACAACATGATTGGATAAATATAATTTGTTCTTACTAAAAATCAACTTAATTACTTATTGTAAATTTTCTACATGCATCAATAACCTTAGAAGATAATTTTTTAGAAAGTCCAAAATTCTCACTTAGTGTCTCAGAGCTCTCCTTCGCAATTGCATTTACAGTTTTATATTTCCTAATTAATAATTTTCTTCTTTTCGGACCTATACCATCAATTTCATCCAATATTGATACCAACCCCTCTTTCTGTCTTAAACTCCTCTGATAAGTAACTGCAAATCTATGCGCCTCATCTCTACATGCTCTCAGTAATAACATACCACCTCTATTATTATCTTCATTCATCGGTTCCTCGATGTCAGAAAAATAAATTTCTTCCTCTCTCTTCGCCAAACCTATAATTGGTATCTTTAGGTTATTGTCTCCCAAAGCTAATAATCCTCTATTAAGTTGTTCTCTTCCTCCATCAATTACAATAAGATCTGGAATTGGTAATCCCTTTTTATCGAAACCATCATTCACATCCTTATATCGCCTAAATACAATTTCATACATCGAAGCAAAATCGTCTTGTTGATCTACACTGGTTATCTTAAATTTTCGATATCCTTTTTTCAATGGTTTACCATTTACAAATCTTACACATGATCCAACATTATTCCTCCCCATTAAAGTCGATACATCAAATGTATCAATAATAAGTGGAGGTAAATCAAATCCCAACATTTCACGTAAATCTTCAACTCTTTTTGTAGGTAACTCTTTATCCTTCTTTATTAATAACCTTCTTTGTAAATGACTCTTTATATGGTTTTTAGCCATCTTTATAATTTGTTCTTCAGCATCATTTTCTTTCTGTACAATATCATAATCAAATGTAATTAAAACATCTTTTATCTCCTTAAAATTATCAGTGACAAGAATAATTTTTTTAATTTTATCTTCACTCTTAACATTGTTCGTAACATTCAAATTCAACATGGCTATTAGATATTGAATAACAAAATCTTGAAAACTCCCTTCTGAATTTTTTGGCATAACTGCTACCTCTCTTCGGATAATTCTTCCATCGATTATTTTCTGCAATGATAAGCCAATTTCAAACTTGTTTTCTTCTTGCACAACTACATACATATTGTCAACATCATCAACGAAAACACTTTGTTTTTGCATGGTCCGATTAATTGATTTCATCACATCTCGATACTTGGCTGCTTTTTCAAACTCCTCTATGGCTGATGCTTCTCTCATTTTTTTCTCAACATCATTTAGTATGTCGGGCAGCTTCCCCTCCATGAAATTTATAACCTGATCTACATTTTCACGATATTCATTATCATCTATCTCTAATTCACATGGTCTCATACATTGTTTAGTTCTTCTTCTTATGCAGGTTTTTGCCCAATCATCCGCATCACCCAAATGAATTTCTTTATGACAATCTGCGACAGGAAACAATTTCAACACATATCTCAACGATCTCTGCATTGATCCAACATCAGAATAAGGTCCTAAATAAATTGAATTAGGATTATTTTTCTCCCGAGTCTTCAAAAATCTAGGCCACTGCTCTCCTGTTGTTACTTCCAAATAAGGATATGTTTTACCATCTGTATATTGTGAATTTAAACTAGGTTGCAACTCTTGAATCATATTATATTCTAATAATAATGCCTCATTCTCAGTACTCGTTACATGGACCTCTATTTTATATCCTCTCTCTCTAATTACTCTAGATTTAGAAAAATCAGTAGATTTTGCGAAATGACTTCTCACCCTATTTGATAGGTTACTAGCTTTACCGACGTAAATTGGGATTTCTTTCTCATCAAATATAACATATACTCCAGGAGAACTAGGTAATACTTTTA
>PBWW01000062.1 GCA_002728275.1 Candidatus Heimdallarchaeota archaeon | reverse complement strand
TTGTACCTACACCTGCCCTTACAATTGCCTTAAAATTTTTATTAGTTGCTAAATAAGAAGTAATCTTACCTTTTCCTTCATCGCCGTAAAAACCTCCAACTACAATAAATACAGACACTATAATCCACACAATTTTTTATCTTTAAAAAGATAGACACAAACATTCATTATATCTGAGAAAATATTCTCAAAACGCTAGTAAAATTATATACTTAATAAGTATTTATTATTTTAATGAATTGTAAACTAAACCAAGAGCACTTCTAAGCCAAAGACACCATGTGAGTGTAGAAATACTTAAGTAGTAAACATTATCATTAAAGTTAGACAGGAGCTTTCTAAGGGAGAAAAAGTGTGTTTTTAATCTTTGTTGATTGAAAACATTTTGAATTTAGAATGCTTACGTCTAGGAGATACAAAAAAAAATGGTAGACCTACTCGTACAGTCAAAAGTTCGACAATATATTAAAGATGCTGGTTTAAACACCGGTGGAGACGCTTTGGAAGCCTTAGATGCAAAAGTAGCTGACATGTTGAAAGCTGCAGCAGCACGTGCTAAGGGCAATGATCGTAAGACATTGATGGCCAAAGACGTTTAATCTTTATAAAAACGAATATTTGACCAAATGGTTAGGGGGGCTTTGCCCCCCTTTTTTTTATTATTATATAATGGAAATNGGCGAGATTTATATTNAGNAGTGTAATAATTAANTAAAGAAAAATAATGTCNGTAAAAATTAAAATTTCATTATTAGTAATTGCAAAAATGATAAAATTTGANGATAGCAAACCAAATAAGGAGACAATTGGATTATTAATCGGAAGACAAAATAATGATTATCTGATTGTTGATGATATCAGGATCAGTAAAAAAGAAGGGACAGCAGTGCATGTTGAATTTAAAGAGGAAGAATTAATTGAAACAACGATTGAAATATCAAAAAGAAATGATGATAGAGTGATTGTGGGTTGGATCCACACACACCCTAATTTAACAGCATTTATGTCAAGTACAGACATAAATACTCAAGAAATCTATCAATCGTTAATGGATAATGCGATAGCGGTTGTTATAGACTCAGTTAAATTTATGAAAACTATGAATATTCAAGATTTAGATATGAAAGTATTTAGAATTGATAATNNCAAACCAATTAGTCTTGAATTTGAAGTATTCGATAATTTGCAAATTGGGCTTTCTTCTTATTTGAAACTAGATATTAAAAATTTAATGCAAATTCAATTGGAAAAATTAGAAGATAAAAGTGATCTCGAAAATAATATGTATATTGACTTTGAGGATGAATTCAAAAAAATGAATATGAAAAATGAATATGAAAATTTAATTAAAAATAAAATAATAAGAAGAGGGAGTATGAGAAAAAATTATGCCGAAGATTTGATTAAATCAATTCAAAGAAAAAATGAAATAAATACTTTAATTACAATATTAGTAGGGATTTTTATAGAAATTATAATTATATTATCTATCTTTNNTTAAAATTCAACCTTTAATATTACCTATTGGTAGTAATTTGACGACNGGGTTGGTTAACCCACCATCCATAGCTGATTGAACTACATCATCTAAGTCTTTGTAAGCTAANCCAGCCTCTTCAGCCAATCCTTTATTAGAAGCACCTTTTACATATATGCCTCTCAACTCCATACTTTTCTGCAACTTAAAACCATCAACTTGCTTTTTTGCAGAGGTTCTACTTAGTAGTCGACCTGACCCATGAGCAGAGCTACCAAATGCCTCTGTCATAGAACGAGANGTTCCAGTTANAATATAACTTCCAGTCTCCATGCTNCCACCGATTATNACGGGTTGTCCAAATTTTTGGTATATTTCAGGTAAATCTTTACTACCNGGACCAAAAGATCTGGTTGCACCTTTCCTATGAACTAATAATTCTTTTGTTGAACCATTTTTGATTTTATGTTTTTCAAATTTTGCAATATTATGACAAACATCATAAGTAATACCCATNCCTAAATTTTCGGGACTATCATCAAATAATTTTGAAAANACCTCCCTAGTTTGATGNGTAATTAATGACCTGTTAGCAAATGCGAAATTAGCAGCACATGCCATAGCAGCAAAATAATCTTCTCCTTCTTTAGATTTGATAGGCGCTGCGGCCAGTTCTCGATCAATTACATTTATACCATATTTAGGCATAACTTCTAAGAATTTATCTAAGTATTCTGAAGCAACTTGATGCCCAAATCCTCTACTNCCAGTNTGAACCATAATCACAATCTGATCCTCATCAGAGATGCCAAANGCCTTGGCAGCATTTTCATCTATGATATTATTTTTTTTAATAACTTGTATCTCTAAGAAATGATTTCCTGAACCTAANGTGCCCAATTGAGAGTTTCCCCTATTTCTAGCTTTTTGAGAAATTAGTTCTGGTTTAGAGCCAGAGATTACACCTTTTTCTTCAATAAACGACAAATCATCATCCCATGCATAGCCCAATTCAACTAATGCTTTAGATCCCTCTGCAAGTATATTTTCAAATTCATGATGCTTAAATTTGACCATTCCTTGTCGACCAACACCTGCAGGCACATATTGGAATAGCATATTNACTAATTCTTTTATTTTTGGTTTAACCTGTTTTTCGGTTAAATTAGTTTTTATTAATCGCATACCACAGTTGATATCAAATCCAATTCCACCGGGNGAGATTACACCCTCATCGATATCCATNGCAGCTACACCTCCTATTGGAAAACCATACCCGTAATGGGCATCTGGCATTACTCCAACTTTATCAACTACTCCTGGTAATGTAGCAACATTTGTAGATTGATTAAACACACCGGCATCCAAATTATGAAATAATAAATCATTAGTATAAACATGAACNGGAACATTCATCCCTTTTTTTGCATTTTGTGGAATTTCCCAAATACTCGGTGCAATTTTTTTTGCTTTGGATTTTATATCTATATNCATATAAATTTTGTATTAATTTGTTTGATATAAATATTGGTGTTCTTTTAAACAAGTCANATATCAATTAAAACGTAACATTCCCATCCTTCGTCGGTTTTAGTGACACGAAAATCATGCCAAGTTATAGCTTTCAAATCATTNTGCATTGGATGAATATTAAAATCAAATATAGAGCCAAATAAGGTGCCTTCAAAATAAAACCTATTCTCAAGTTCATAAACATTTATAGTAAAATCCTTGGCAAATAATAATTCTGCATCTTTAAAATATAATATTTCATCTAAAAATGCTTTTAATAAAAATTCAATAGAAGATTTTTCGATATGAATTTGAGCAGATATTTCACCCGATAATAGATTGATGTCTGTTTGNAAACTCGCGGTAGCCATAGCGGCAGAATAGAACAATTCAATCAATGTAGTACCTTTAGCGATAAATGCGATGTCAGCGATAGCTTCATCATCTAAAAAATTAAATTCAGCCATAATACATATTNAAACATCTGTTTTTAATTTTTAAAATAGATTATTGATGTAAAACTTCATTGTAAGATATTTAGAATAAAATATTAATAACACGATTTATAATTNGAAAAATATCTTGAATTATATACNATGGCAATATCGGACTTTAATATTGAAGACNTTTTATTTTTAATGATACTTGGGTTCTCNCTTGCAGCCCCATTAGGTCCAGTAAATATGGAAATGATTAAACAAGTTCTTAGGTCAAAATTCGGATATATCTTGGGAATTTTTACGGGACTTGGGGCTCTCACTGGAGATTTTTTAGTTGCTTCATTTGTATTATTTTTATCAATAGAATTTTTGAAAGATTTTGTTGAAAATTTTTATGTNTTTATAATTTTATCNTGTATAAATATTGGAATTTTATTATTCATAGGNATNAATGCGATTAAGAATAATGAAATTGAAAATTTAGATAGTACNGAGAATAATTTAGAATTGGATAATCGATTATTTGGANTATTAAAACAATATATTATTGGTTTAATTATAGTAATAACATCTCCTTGGTCTTATTTTTGGTGGGCTTCTTTTGGAGGAATATTAATAAATTCAGGATTACCACTGTTTGACATAGGTGACAGATTGATTGCAATTTTCTTTTTCCTAACGGGAATTTTACTATGGATTTTATTATTAACTTACAGTTTAAGGTTGTCTAGAAAATTCGCATCAGATAANATANTAAAATTAATAATCAAAGGNAGCGCATATTTAATNATAGNNTTTGCAATTTTAATTACTTATGANACAATTGCATTTATTTTTAATTTTCCAAGTTTNAGATAANAATTTNAATNATTTNGANACTATATCAACATCATTGGTATCAAAACCCATTTTGTCTANNATTGTTAGTATTTTAAATCGATGATTTCCTTGAAGTTCAATTGTTTCNGCTTTAAANGAACCNCCACATGCTANTTTTGATTTAAGNTGGGTNGANATATCTTTGAGATCAAATTCTTTNGGNTCTAAACCTTTAATNACAGTATATTCTTTACCCCATTTTCNTTTTTCTATCACAATTTTTAGTCTAGTACTTTCTTTGCTAACTTCTTCACATATACAAAGTTCCATATCTAAACCGCAAGTACCACAAGTATCTAAGTCATCGTCAAATATAATTAATCACTACCTCGGTTTGTAATAATATGGCTACCTTATTTGCAACCCTCAATACATATAGAGGTATATTTCGTTAATATTACTTATTTAAAATATTAATGTATGTTAACTATATTTATTGCAATTTGAATTTAAAGACTATTTGTAAATAAGTTATAAATTAAGCAATCACATCGATGCCTATGAATACTAGCATTAGTAAAGTTACAGCTAAGAATAATGTAGGAACTAACCAGAACTTTCCTGAGTCATGCACATCTGTACCTAAGGCTTCAGAATTTTCTGCTTGTGGATTATGATTTCTCATAAGTAAATCAACACCTGCGACAGCACCTAAAGCTAAGGGAATACCATTTATCAAGAGTCCTATTAAACCCCATTGGGCCCATAAGCCATATAGTAATCCAATACCAGAATACATCATAAAGAAACCAACTACAAGTAAGCTCAAAAATGAGCTATTATAATAAGCCATTTCCATTATCACGG
>PBWW01000061.1 GCA_002728275.1 Candidatus Heimdallarchaeota archaeon | reverse complement strand
GAGTTTGAGTTCTACCTATGTCAAAACCAATTTCTCTAACTGCTTTTTGAAAATATTCGGTATTTTCCCACAATTTTTTAACCAAACTATCATCTCTCAAAATTAGATTTATTGCTGCAATGGTGGCCGCTACGTCAGGTACAGTCAATGCTGATGAAAATAAATACGGTCGTCCTTTTTGTTGCATGTAATCAATCAATGTATTTGATCCTGCAATATACCCCCCTACAACTCCAACTGCTTTCGATAAAGATCCAATGTCTATATCTACCTCCTTATCAGATAACCCAAAATGATTGACAATCCCTCTTCCATGATCACCCAACACCCCTTCTCCATGAGCATCATCAACCATTAATAATGCTTCATACTCTTCTGCCAATTTGGATATTTCATCAAGTTTAGCGATATCTCCATCCATAGAAAACACACCATCAGTTATAATAATTTTATTTTCAAAATTTTTTCCCTCTTCTAACTTCTCTTGTAAACTTTTCATATTATTATGTTCATAAATAAATCTCTTTGACTTAGTTAACCTCACCCCATCAATAATTGATGCATGATTTAATTCATCTGTAAAGATTGCATCTGGATTTATAGATGGAATTACCGCTTGATTTGCCATAAAACATGATTGAACTGCCAGCGCTCCTTCCACATTTTTAAATTTCGCAATTAATCTTTCCAATTCTTTATGTAAAGTCATTGTACCAGCGATAGATCTAACTGCGCCCGGTCCAACACCAAATTCATCCATAATATTCTTTGCATGATTTATGATTTCAGGATGATTTGCTAAACCCAAATAATTGTTTGAACACATGTTTAGTACTTTTTTTCCTTCAATTCCTAACCATGCACCTTGTGGAGTATCAATTGTTTTTATTTTATTATATAATCCAATTTCCCTCAATCTTTCGATCTCTTTCTCCATAAATTTTAGTTTCTTCATATATCATAATTAATCATAATCTATAATTAATTTACTTCATAACCATATTAATTTGAATAACATTTTTTTTCATAATCAGAATACCTAGTTTCAAATATTTTTTATTCACATAAACCATACATATAATGTAATTCAATAATGAAAATACGAAAAGCAGATTTGAATGATTTACCAGAGTTAATTAGATTGAATCAAAATGATTTTGATGAGATTAAAGATTGGTCTAGTTTGAGTCAAAAAGAAAAATGGTCAATAGGTTTGTGGTGGGTAGATATAGAACTTTTATCCTGGTATTTTAATTCCTTAATCGAATCAAAAGGAGGTATAATTGTGATTGAGGATACTGACAAAATAATTGGTCAATTAGATTACAGCATATCATTCGATTTTACTAATAAATTTGAAGGAACAAGATTACATATTGTTTGGCTCATAATTGATAAAAATTATAGAGGAAAAGGTCATGCAAAAAATCTAATTAATTATTTAACTACAACATACGATTTTCCTATTTGGGTTGAAGCAGAAGATGAAAAGTCAGATAACTTATACAAAAAAATCGGAAAACAAATAGAAGAGATATCTAATTGGGAACTTTCAATTTTCGATTATAATCAAATAAATCTGCCCAAATTAATGAAAATAGAACATAGTTCATTAAAACAAATTTCAAAGATTTTCAATAAATATGAACGCATTATTGGCAGGTACTATACTCCCACCCACGATACATATCAATTAATTAATGGTCATTTAGTTAGTGAATTTATTTGGGGTGATACTGAAGAGGCAAAAGTAATTAAAATGAATTACAAATCAATTGAATTATATGCCATACTAACTCAATACCCTAGAATATTTATCCACCCCACATTCAATGAAGAGGATTTTAGTCAAGCTCTTAACATTATATTTAGTTTAATTTTTGATATCGGGTTTGACCACATTTTCATTCAAATATATAACAGCTCTAAAATCAATAAATTAATGCTTGAAAATTCATGTAAACAAATTATTCAATCTGATCCAATTTATCAGCTGAATTAAATATATCCATGGCAAGCACCGCAGTCGATATAATATCATCAATAGTTCTTTGTAAAGTACCAATTTTTGTGTCCCCTGATAATTCAGTTATAACTTTTCTCCCATCAGAATGTGATTTCACATTTAAATTTTCAATATCATCATTTTCGGGCTTCAATATATCTAATAATTTATCACTTTCTTCATTGGCAATTATTTCAATAATAACTTCGACATTAATTTTCATTATATTACACACACACTTTCAAGAATAAATTTATCTTAATAATACTGATGCATTTTCTGGTCTATATTTCCAATCTTTTGGTAAGACACCGGTTTTTCTATAATAAGCCGCAATTCTATAAATTTTCGACTCAATTCTTTGTAAGCCAGCCTTTCCACTCAAATCTTTTTTATTCTCTGTTAAATGATTTCTAAGTTGCATTGCCCTTCTTATCAATGATATTAAATCCTCAGGATATTTTGAAGCAACTTCATTTTCTTTGAGTATATCATTTATTTTTTTTCCAGTAACTAATTTAATAGAAGGAACACCATGTTGATCTCTTAACATCAATCCAATTTTTGCTTGTGACTCTCCTTGTTTATACAAGCTCACAACTAATTCTTCTACTTCTTTAGCAGACATTGATACCCAATCTGGTGCTTCAGTTAAATATGGTTTTGTTGATCCTGCTTTACCTCTAGTTCTACTATGCATTCGTGCTATTTTTATCACATCCGATAATATTTAGCCCTTTAGAATATATTAATTCATAAAACCAAATATTTCTAATCTACTAAGATTATCATTATTTAATAGTACTATGTTGTAAAACATTCACTCATTTCAGCTCATATTGTATTTTTTTAATCAACAAATAGATACTTTTATGATCAATATTCAAATAAGATATCAATGGAAGCAATAGTTTTGGCCGCCGGAATAGGCACACGTCTAGCACCCCTTACCAACAATTTTCCGAAACCACTTCTTAATATTGCAGGCAAACCTATTTTGAAACGCATTATAGATGATCTGAAAAAAAGTGATCAAATTAACATAATTAATGTTGTAGTAAATTATCAAGCAGATAGGATAATTACTGAAATTAATAATTGGTATCCAAATGATCAAACAATTCAGATTATACATCAAAATGAGACAAATGGAACAGCAGACGCAGTAAATTCTGCGATTTTGCAAACAAATATCGAAGATAATTTTTTAGTTATAAATGGTGATGTTCTTTTCGAACAAAATTTACCCTCTATGATTAACACTAGCTATAAAGACGGATTAATTGTCGGAGTCAAAACAACAAATCCAAATAATTATGGGTTAATTCGACACAAAGATAATTTACTATTAAACATTAACGAAAAACCAGATACCTCATCAACTTCAATAGAATATATCAATGCAGGATTTTATATCTTACCTAAAGCATCCATTTCATTATTATCTTCCCTAAAACAGTCAAAGAGAGGTGAGCTAGAAATAACTGATTTACTTAATCTTTTAGTCCAAGAAAATTTTAAAATTACAGTATTAAAACTTGAAAATCACTGGTTTGACATAGGTTATCCTTGGGAAATATTAAATGCAAATGAATTTTTTATNAATAAAGAATCAATNACATANACTATCGANTCAAAAACTTCAACAAATGCTACNATCATAGGCAATGTTCAAATAAACNAAACCGCAAATATACGAAATGGAGTTTATATCGAAGGNCCAGTTTTCATAGATGATGGAGCTGATATTGGTCCAAATTGTTATATTCGAGCCCATTCATACATCGGTAAAAATACAAGGGTAGGAAATGCATGTGAAATTAAAAATAGCATTTTATCTGAAAACAGCCATGTTGCTCATTTGAGTTATATAGGCGATACTTTTGTCGGTAATAATACAAATTTAGGTGCGGGAACTATAACTGCAAATCTAAGACATGATAATAAATCAATTAAATTAAATGTGAAAGAAGATCGAGTTGATACAGGTAGAAGAAAATTAGGCGCAATTATTGGGCATGATGTAAAAACAGGCATCGGTGTTAATCTATTACCAGGTGTAAAAATATCTTCTGGATCCTGGATAAATGCAGGCGAAACTATCAAATACGATCTATAAATTACTATTAAATCATTCTTCTAATTCGTTATCAAAATCTTCCTCAAATAAATCTGCAACAGCTTTAGCTAATCTCTTTTCTCTCTNTTCCAATTCATCTTTATTTTTATTAACACTCATTTCTTTAATTCTATTCTTCCCAATAATCGCTCTCAATTCCAAGACTGCCAAAAATATACCAATAAAAAAACTCCCTAATATTATGGGCAATCTCATTGACTCATCATCCACGACATATACTGCAATGATTACTCCAATAATAAGCACTGATACAAAAGTAATTATTGGCGTAAGTCCTTCGCTGGATTTATAATTCACACTCAATAGTTTACCATTNTGTAATTCTAATAAAAATAAAATGATAGTCATAGTATTGAAAATATCACATTTTAGTCAACAATTGTGTCGTTTACGATAACCTTTAAGCATTGTTCATTTTAGACAAAGTTGGAAAGAATATTATGGATAATCAAATTTCAGAAGTCCTTCCCCTATTCCCTAAACCTTTAACCATTTCAAAGGTAATAGCTCCTTTAAAATANAAACGAGCAATNGTTAAAACCATCGAAGAATTAGGTTCNATAGAACCTATCGCTGTTGATCCAAGAACNGGGTCCGATGAAATTATCGTTGTACAAAGAAAAAATAAATTGGAAGAACTTCGTAATACATTAAACACTTATATTTCTGCATTAGATCTTGATAACACAGAAACTTCATCTAAAGTAAAAATAGGTCCATCAGAAGATGATGTAATCAATTACTTAGATCATACCGTCAATGAAAAAAGTTCTAAAATTAACGAGATAATTCAACGAAACTCCGAAATTACAGACCGATTATCCGAGTTATCNTCTATTATGGAATTGTTAGAAAAATTTGANATCNTNGATATNTCNGAGACTTCATTATTAAAAGATACNCAATTTGTAAAAACNTTTATTGGNACTGTATTNCCAGCCCAACTTCAACGATTAAAATGGGAAATTGATGAAATAACTCAAAATAGATTTTTACTAATTGAACATCAAATAGATAAAGAAAATACACTTCTATTACTCTCAGTATTAGACTCAGATGCAGAAGCGACCTCAGATAAACTTAAATCATTCTCATTTAGTGAAGTAGTGATTCCAAAAGATTTAGACCTAGATGGATTAAATCAAAATGATTGTCAAGCAGAATATGAACAATTGACTGAAGAACAAAAATCTCTCACAGTTGAAATGACTGATTTATCAAAAACTATCGGAGTTGATCTAATTGCAGCTAATGAAGTTTTAAATATTGAATTACAAAGAATTGAAATCGAACAAAAAATGCGAAGAACACAAACAACTTGTGTTTTATGGGCATGGATTCCAGATGAATTACAAGATACCTTCCGATTAAAAATAAATGAAGCAACAGAAAATAATGTTTTTGATATAGATTTTCGAAAAGGAGATTTTGACCCAACATTAATTCCATCAAGAGTTGAAAACACTGAATTTATGCAACCAATGCGTGGATTAGTTACTGCATTTGGAACTCCTGGTCTCAAAGAAATTGACCCATTCAAGTTTGTNTTAATACTGTTCCCCATTTTATTTGGTATAATGTTTGCAGATATCGGACACGGATTGTTACTTTTAGCAGCAGGAGCAATATTCAAAAAGAAACGAGAAAAATTAACNGAAANACCNNCNGGAATNGCTGCTTATGCATATGGTGGTGCTAATCTNATGATGATTATGGGAACAACTGCCGCTATNATGGGTGTTTTACTAAATTCATTNTTTGGTGATGAAACATTTTTGATATATGTTTGGGNNTCAATTACAGGTNATCAAATACAAATAGAAAATGCAACTACCGCATTATCGGGTATGATCCCTACTTGGGATTTATTCTTTTACACAACAGAAAGTAACGGTCATGTAGAAATTCATAGAAACTATGTTGCTTTTCTTGTCTTCTCTTTTGCAATAGGTGCTGTCGTAATTCTCTTAGGTTTACTTCTAAATCTTTACCAACTCTATTATTATAGACATAGTGAAGCTGATTTTAGGGCCGCAACAACTTTATTCTTAACATATTTTTCAATCATTTTGACAGCAATATTTGCAGTGGCTTTTCCATCAGCATCATGGTTGGTCACACTTGGCGTCATATTGATTGTAGGATTTATATTTGCAACACTAACAATAGAAGCCAAAGCACATGGCATCGATGGATTAATGTTAGGTGTAGATCATATCTTGGCTTTAATGTCTAATACATTTAGCTTTGGTCGTTTATTGGCTATGAATACTATTCATTTTGTACTAGCAACTTTACCNTTCTTATTCATTGATATTGGTAGAAGTGCAGCAGANAAGAAAGAATTGGGTTATGTATTTAATCATTACTTAGANCTTGANCAATGGCCAATGGCAGAACCATCAATGTTTCTATTATGGTTTNTAGGAGCATTCNTTGGATCACTAATAGTCGTTCCAGTAGAAACAACATTTAGTACTCTTCAAGCACTAAGATTAAATTGGGTAGAATTTTTCGGTAAATTTTACAAAGGTACTGGTCTGGAATTTAACCCCGTTAAAATCAATCGTCTCCACACTATTGAGGAATGAATATTATTATGTCGATAGTACCTTTTTTGATAGCAAAAGCACATGCAAATCATTCTAAAAGTCCAACTCAATCTCAAATAAATTCAATGATTACATCCGAACGTATTATTGATGTAGAAAATATATTACAAAATACAGGATATGGCAAACTATTAAACGAAGTAAGACCTAGTGTCGATCTTCCTCAATTTGAAATTAATTTAAGAAGAGAATTTGCTCGCATACTGCATGTCTTCAGAACTGCTTCAGATAATAGCACACGTGAACTTTTAGATGCTTTCGCTATTTCAATAGAAGCAACAAACATGGATCACATATTTCAAGCTATTATTAGAAACAATGTTACAGAAGACCTTGAAAAAATAATTATTCCTGTAGGAAAATTTGGTATGTCTCATTATCGAAGAATTATGGATTTCAATAATGTCGATACTGCAGTAGATTTAATTGTATATCCCGAATTAAAAATTGCCGCAACAAAAGCATTACAATCTACCTCAGATGATGATGAACGAATATTCCTTTTATCATCTGCATTTTCACATGCAGCTTATTCAAAATTAGGCAGAGTCGCTCCAAACTGGATAAAAACCGAAGCAAATTATCTAAATTTAGAAACCATATGTAGAGCAGTCAATTTAGGTATTGACTCAGATAATTGGCTGATCCCAAAGATAGGGTCGGTTTATAAACTTCGAAAAACCCTCTCTAATCTCAATTCGACTAGAGATATTCTTACATATATGTCAACCAGGATGTCGCCATCTCGCCCGTTAATCAATGCTTTAAATTCAGATGATATGATCTCTAAATTAGAAGACGAAGTACTTCAACTCATATATTATCAAAGATTCAAAAATTTCATATTATATGGCAATAGAAAAGAAGCAATCCTTGATTATTTTTCTATTAAAAAAGCAGAAATTGAAGATATCAGTCGGATCTTGACATCCAAATTATTACACAATGATCAAACCGCAGAATTACGAAGAATGGTATATCCTATTTATCCAATTTAAATTAATCAGTATTTCATAAAATATAATTTATCTAAATGTATAGCTGAAATTCAAAAATCTCGATTTATCGCAAACTCTTTACTAATATTTATAATGAACTAATATTGGATAATAATAGGAATATACTATTTATCAAAACAAAATAATATCTGATAAATAGATCCTTAGAGGAAATATATTATGAAACTCAGACATAAATTTGCTATAACAACATCAATTGCATTGATTGTTGCCGTTACATTTGTTAATTTTACTGCTCAAGCTTTAGGTCTCTCACAACTCAGTCTTAGCCAAGGAATTTCTGCCGAAGCAGGAAAGTACATTGGTGCAGGATTAGCAGTTGGTTTGGCTGGTGTTGGATCATCCATTGGTATGGGTAGCGCAGCCTCAGCAGCTATTGGTGCCATTTCAGAAAACAGAGATTTATTCGGAACCGCACTAATCTTTGTCGTTTTAATAGAAGCAGTAGCAATTTACGGATTACTCGTAGCCTTATTATTAATATTTGCAGCATAAAAACAAAAAATCATAAATCTTTATTTTCATCTTCTAATTTCTTTAGATCAAAATATGCTTGAACAGGAAGTTTNTCTGGATGATAAGAGACNGAATCTGCNAATAANTGATANCCNTCATCTGATAAATTTTTTAANTTCATCAANGGTTTCACATTTCTAATAAATTCTTTTCTAGTNTGTTTATCCATTTTAACNCTAACNGCAATTTCTCTAAGTAAAATTAAATGATCNCCCATAATATATTCTTTGTATATATCTTTTACTGGTGGTTTCATAACTATGTTTACGGTATATTTTGTGATATCTAAAATATCCTCTTTACTAAAATTTGCCTGTTTAGCATATCCAACTAAACCTTGGGCCCCCCATAATCTTTCATCAGGATCAAAATCTAACATCGCTTTCTGGAAACGTTTAACAAATTCTTTTCTATTTTGAGGGACCGTATAACTTCCCAATATGAACAAAACACCTGAACCAAAAAGAATCACTCCGATTAATACTACCATTACTCTAAATCCTTGAATATTAAAATCAAGTACTCCTAAAAATTGTATTAAACCTGCAAACAAAATTAATAAAAATCCAACTATCTTTGACTTTTTAGCGTCTTTATTCACATTGTCCAAAAGTAATTGATCAGTAGTTACTTTCTTCACATGAAAAAATAGGAGATATTTATTAAAAGAAGTTAGATCATAACATCACCAAAATTACTTTTTTAATGAATAATACCAACAAATAAGTAATATATTATCTACTAAAGTTTTACATAATTTTTTAAATATAATTATTAAAATAATATGTGAGTAAATATAACGGAATTGTTTTTAGTAGATTAATTGTCTTAGCACAAATCATATTCATCCCCACTTATTTCTCATTGTTTTCATATTATTGGAGATCCAATCATATAATTTACTTTGAAAATTTAATAAATAAATTTCCACAAATTAATATTCCCGACCAACTTGTCTGGTTTGAAATTAATCTAGGCATCCCATTATTTTTTTCTTTACCTTGGCTTTTATTCTTAACTCTTAATGCAACCCGTATTGCAGACTCATATGATTTAATGGGTCGCGCTATTGGAAAAGTAAGAATAGATCAAAAATTATTTTATGGTACTAATGCCNTTCTCACTTTAATTTTTTTGATTCTACCATTTATTTCTCCATTAATAACCATAATTGCAATCTTATGGTATACCCGTTTATTTTTGAGAAAAATTCTCATTGGAAAAATTTCATCTTTAGTATGGTTTATTCCCTCATTAATAATTTCCTCTTTTCCAATTTTAATCACCATGGCATTTTACTCAAATTATATATTGTTATTTCAAGAAATATTTGAAATATGGCGAGATTATACTCCATTCATTTTCGGCATTGGTTTGAGTTTGGCAATTTCAATAGCTCTTGGAAATTTTTTATATTTTNTATTTGAAGGCAGAAAAGATCTAGGTACTGGNGACTCAATTCCAATTAATTTNATCCACTTATTTAAAACATCTTTATTTGTATTACTTTTCCTTGTATTTCAACAACGAGAAGCAATATTNGAAACTCCAGATTTAATCAATAATTTGAATTACTTAGCACTAACTTTAGGAATAACTGAATTTATAATCCGAAAAATTAGAAAGATGGATACAAATAATTATGGATCTGGTATAATCATGATTGCAGCATTTTCCATACTTAATCTTTTACTCAATTTAATTAATAATGATATTACCTTAGTGCATCTACTTCAGTCATTTGTTATAATACTCTCTTCATTTATATTTCTCACACTTTTCTTATTGAGCTTTTATTACGCACCAAAAGAATTNAACTATTCATCAGAGANCACTAATGAATAACTATCAAAATANATCNGCTTACTCTAACGACTCTAAAGTTTGAATTTTTCCTTCTTTAATTTGTCTCATTAANGTAGTAACATAACCNGCAATTCGGTTTCGCATTTTTTTACTTGACGCATTCGTAATTTGCATCACTCTAACTTTGTTTTCTTCAAAATCTAATGTTAACTGATCATAAAAATTAACAACAATTGATTTGGCTATTCTTTTNATAGCTCTTGATCTTACATTTCCTATATGTATCTACCTAANTACTCGCCTTTGTTGTCTTAATAAAATCATTCGGTATATTACATAAAATGAGTATAAAAATNTAAGATCTATCAAATACATGACAANACAATAATCNGTTCCAATTTATTATAATCGCTCNCAATCTCCAACCTTATATTAAATAAAGAAAATGTAAAATTACCTTAGTGTCAATAGAATACGGGGTTTAACAAAATTTCAATTTGTTTTACCTGATCACTTTGGAGGAAAACTAAATGAGTAAAAAATTAGATGAATTTGTAACAAAATCAGATTTCAATTTTTTAGCTCGTATTAGTCGTACTGATCTCAGCGGAACCACAAGTGCCCGCAATGCGTTAACACAAATCACAGGTATCTCTCATAGATTAGCATCTGCTATTCTCAGAAGTGTCGGAGTGGATGAGTTCGCATTATTAGGATCATTAACAGACCAAGAACGAGAAAAAATTGAAGATGCAATATNTGATCCCATAGCGGCAGGAATACCTGCTTGGATGTTAAACCGTCAAAAAGATCCTGAAACAGGAGAGAATAAATTACTAATAGGTCCAGATTTATTACTTCANCATAAAACNGATGTTGATAGAATGATTAGAAAAAGATCATGGAGAGGAGTTAGACACTCACGAGGTCTAAAAGTAAGAGGTCAAAGAACCAAATCTACCGGCCGTAGATCTGGCTCACTCGGTGTAAGCCGAAAAAAGGTATAAATTGGTGATTATTATGGGAGATCCAAGAAAAAGAAGAAAACAATATAATAGTCCAGGACATCCATACCAAAANCCTCGAATAGAAGCAGAGTTAGTNCTNGTAGGTCGTTATGGATTGAGAAATAAAAGAGAACTTTGGAAAGCAAGAACATTAATGGGTAAATTTAGAGCTCAAGCAAGATCTATCTTAGCTCTTCAAGAAGAAGAACGAGAAGTACAAGAAAACCTTCTTATTTCCAAATTATCAAGGTTGGGNATTGTACAAGAAGGCACAACCTCAGATGAAATTTTAGGNATGGANGTTGAAGCAATATTAAAAAGAAGACTACAAACACTTGTAGTAGAAAATGGTTTAGCCAGTACAGTTCAACAATCTAGACAACTCATCGCTCATCGTCATATCACAATCAATAATCGTGTAATAACATCACCAAGTTATTTAGTTCCAATTAGTGATGAAGAGACTTTAAAATATGCAACAAATTCACCATTTAATGATCCAGAACACCCAACAGTAAAATCTTCATTAAGCAGAGATACGGGATTAATAGAAATGCCAAAAGCTATCGAAGGAGGTCCTGATCAATGAGTGAAGAAGAAATAAAAACTGAACAAATGGAACCGGAAATTACAGAAGAAGTAATTGACACCCAAGAACAAGTCGAAACCGAAACGTCACCGGAAACTCCAGTAAGACGAAGAAGAAAAAGAAAAAGAAATCTATGGGGCGTATGTCATATTCTATCAACCTATAATGATACACATATATTAATTTCTGATCTTACCGGCGCAGAAACAATTTCATCAAAATCCGGTGGAATGTTTGTAAAAGCCCATAGACAAGAATCATCNCCATTCGCAGCAATGCGAGCAGCATACGCTGCAGCAGAAGAAGCCAAATCTAAAGGTTATAATTCACTACATGTCAGAGTTAGAGCCCGAGGAGGTAACAAAAGTAGAACGCCTGGTCCTGGTGTACAAGCTGCACTTCGTGCATTTGCTAGATCAGGTATGCGAATTGGAAGAATAGATGATGTTACTCCACTACCTCATGATGGGTCCAGACGAAAAGGTGGACGCCGAGGAAGAAGAATGTAATTAAAAATACTATCAATAATCATCATAAATTATTCAACAAATCATAGAAATTTATTATATCTTAATATTATTTCAATTTCGAATAATTCAATAATCATAATATTAANGATCAAATATGAAGATTTGGTATGAAGCTTTGACTGGCAAACAATCGTTACTTTTCCATCATATNGCTTTATATTACGAGAAACTCAATCATACCTCAATATTCACGACACGAAATAATGATTATACCGAACTTAACTTATTAAAATTAAAACGTAAATTTCATTCAATAGGAAAATACGGTGGATCCAATCTAAAAAATAAACTTATTGAGGGTACTAATCGTATCCAAAATCTTGCAAATCTCATTGACAAAGAAAAACCAGACTTATTAATCTCTTTTTCTTCACCAGATGCAGTTAGAACTGCTTATGGGTTAGGAATTCCTGTCCTTCTAATAAATGATACACCTCATGCAGAAGCTGTCGCTCGANTAACACTATCTTTATCAAAAGGATTAATTCACTCATCATCAATCAAATCAGAAAAATTTGGAAAATTTGGTGTGACCAAATTCTATCCATACAATGGAGTTGACGAAAGCTTATGGATCAGAAATTTTGAATATAACAGTGATACATTAACAGAATTAAATCTAAAACCAAATCAATTTATAGTTCTCCGAACAGAGGAGAGTCAATCTGCATACTNTCAAAAACTATTTCCAAAGATNTCAGAAAATGGCACATATCTTGAGTATATCATTCAACAATATCACAAACATCATCCAAATGACAAAATTGTAGTNTTTCCACGNTATCCAGAACAATATAAAATNCTTAATAATTATGATGTCATTATTCCATCTCAATCAGTAGACACATTAAGCCTACTCTACAAAGCAAAAGGNCTGATGACNGGNGGAGGTACAATGGCNAGAGAATCNGCAATGTTAGGAACACCCACAATCTATACATTTCCAATGAAATTGGCAGTTAGTGAATATTTATCGAAATTAAATTTTCCAATATATCATGAACCCAATTATAAAGATGCATTTTCATTATTTCTTAAAATTATTGNAAATCCAAAAATAGAAGAACAAATTAGACAACAAAAATTGAATAATATAGAAACTCCAGTAAATGCTATTAATAAGGCACTATCAGATTTAGGTTTTTAACAATGTATAGTCTATTTTTTTATATCACTCCACTNATCGGATTTATTTTAACTTTGATANTCATGCCCTATTTGATTAGATACATGAATTCTATCAATAAAAATGGTCCAGATGTATTTAAAATNGACACCCCCATAATTCCAGAATCAGGTGGTATCGGATTCATGATTATATTTATCTTCTTATTAATTATAGGTACTATANNATCNCCAACCATTGTCGTCCAACAAAGATTACTAATGACTACAATAATTATTACACTAGTAACTATTATTGGCCTAATTGATGATTTTAAAGGTCTCTCTGCCAAAATAAAACCATTACTTTTGATTATAATTGCTTTACCAATATTAATATTTCAAATTGGTACTCCAAAACCAGTATTACCATTAATTGGCCCCACTCAACTCACTATATTTTATTGGTTTTTAGCCTTATTTGTTATTGCAATTCCTGCTAATGCCTCAAATATGTTGGATGTAATGAATGGGGTAATGTCTGGCTCAGGTATTATGATATTGTTAACTGCCTTCATAACTTCATTTATCATACCTATAGATGGAAGAATAATAACTGATGACTCAATTTATTATCTCCGATTTGTATCGTTGACAATGATCTCAGTTCTCACCGCATTTTGGTTATTCAATAGATATCCTGCAAAAATTTTCGCAGGAGATACTGGTTCTTTAGGAGTAGGTGCAACTATTGGTTTAGTTGCAATATTTGGACAAATTGAATTTGTTATGGTCGTCGCATTATTACTTCATATCATGAATTCATTTTCAATAATATCATCACTTAAAGGGCTTAGAGAAAGAAAAGAAATTCATGATAGACCCGTTAGCGTAAAAGATGGTATTATCACAGCATCAAAAAATCCCGCAGCACCAATTACATTAGTTCGACTTTTAGTTGCAAGCTCATCAAAAACGGAAAAAACAGTAATAAAACAAATTTATTCTTTAGTCGCATATTGTTGTATTCTTGCAATTCTTACTGCNTTTTTAATAAGACAGGAGTTGATCCAATTATGAAGTATTCATCATCAATATACGGTATACTAACCATTATTTGGCTCATATTATTAGGCCTCTGTGGATTAATAGGAATTTTAATTGTACCAATAGACAATCAAATGTTCACAAATTTAATGTCATATTTGATTTCAATCTCAAAAGTCCTAATTTCATCAATAGCAATCATCGCATGGTTATTATTTTGGTACAAATCTATGAATTACATCCTTTCATATGAATTATCAAAAAATAGTTCCTGAATACATAATTCCAAATTTTTCTATTTTCAGATAATTCCTTCGAAACTCTTTCTTAATGTCAAAATAACTTTAAGTTTTTATTTACCTAATATTAACAAAATAAATGGGCACAAAGAAAATACCTCAAAAAAATGATTTAGTTTTAGTNGTGGTAAATAATATTACAAATCATGGTATATATTGTGACCTCAAAGAATATGATGGTATCACTGCATATTGTCACATTAGTGAAATTGCAGGTACCTTTATCAGAAATATTCGTAACTTTGTAAAAGTAGGACAAAATACAGTTGCCAAAGTTTTAAGGGTGTCTCCTGAAAATAATCAAGTTGATATTTCTTTAAAGAGGGTAAACGACTCTCATAAAAGAGATAAAATTCAAGAATATAAGAGACAGAATGCAGCTATAGCAATATGTAATTTAATTGCAGAAAAATTAAAAATCAAAGTAGATCAAGTTAGAAATGAAATCGAAACCCCATTGATAAAAATATATGGTAATATGTATGCTGGATTTGAAGAAATAGCTGTATCAGAAGGAGAAGTTCTCAACGATTATAATTTTTCAACAGAAATGAAAAAAGCAATATTAGATGTAGTCGCAATTAGTATTCAAATTAGTACCGTTAATGTTTCTGCAGATTTAGGAGTTAGATCTTTCGCACCTGATGGAGTAGAACATGTAAAATCTCTACTTAAATCAGCCGAAGAAACAGCAAATAAGTTTACTGAGGTTAACAGTAAAATTACTACTTTAGGATCTCCTCAATATAGAATAAATTTAGAAGGTAGGTCATATGATGAAGTATTAGAAGTATTGGACTCTATTGAAAGTGAACTAAACACAATCAGTAAATCATTGAATGTAGAATATGTAATTGAAAGGAAGAAAAACTAATGAAATCAATTTTTAGATGTGTGGAAAATTATCATTACTCCCTTAACTCAAAAAAATGTAGATTATGTAACTCAAAAATAATACATCCATCTCCAGCTCGTTTTTCTTTAATTAAAGAATTAAAATTTCGGCACTTGCATAGTTAATCTTTAAACCACTTTCGAATGTAATAACATTACTTTCAAAATCTTATTTTTTTCCTCATGCCAAGGATATGTTGACTTTAAACTAAAATCCATCATTAANGACTCAATAATTTNCAAATTATNTTTTTCAAATAAAGATTTAATATTATTTNTATTACTCTCAGAACCATCATGTANTGAAAATATATGCTTAGAAATTTTACTTGCCTNAACTATNAAATCCATNTCTTTATTTTNGGATTTTATTCCAAATGGCGGATTTATTAAAGCAGTATCATATTCNTCATCAAAATCAAAATCAAATATGTTTTTATTAATTAATCTGATCTCATGATCTGTTTTGGCCACATTATTTTTTAGAATTTCATAAGCATCTTTATCAATTTCTATCATAGTTACATTCCCTCCAAGAAATGCTGCGCCTATACCTAACATNCCAGTTCCTGCACCTATATCAATTATTTTTTTATTTTCAATTTNTCCTNTCATCCAAGCATAATGTATCATAAACGCTGCNATCTCTGGGGGNGTCATATATTGTTCAAACTTTATTTTAGGTTCTTTAAAGTCATCAATAATTTTGGACAGTTCTATTTCTAATTGTTTTTTCATAAACCATCACACTATCATTCATGTTTATCCCATGGAGGGTGTGGCCCTTCCAATGATCTTCTTATTCCCCTAAGAGTTCCAATTAATGTATTGGCCTCTCTTGATGTGACCATCGACCTACCTATTATCATACTAAATACTCTTTTCATGCCATAATGTTTATCCTCTTCTATCCAAACATGACTCAATATATCATTTAGCATCATCATAAACGCATCTTTTTCCTCCCTTGTCATCAACCTTTTTTCCGAATCAATCTCCTCTTTGTTTAGTTTGTTTTGTTCCCATAATACAACAGATAATGCATGTGATATATTTAAAACAACATTATCTCCTTTAATCGGAATATGAACTAATAAATCACATAAATCAGTTTCTTCATTTGATAAACCCCAATTTTCTCTTCCTAAAACAAACCCTACATTTCCACCAAAATCATTTTTTTCAAAATATTCCTCTAATGAGATTGATGATCTAGCCAAACTGTTTTTCCCNCCTTTTCTCGCAGATAATGCTATCAGCAAATCTACATATTTTTTAGCCTCTATCAAACTATCAACAATTATACAATCATCTAAATAATATTTCCCATGAGTAGCTCTATCATATGCTTCTTTATCAATTTCGCATTCAGGTTTCACTAAAATTAATTTTTCTACACCAAAATTACTACAAAGTCTAGCGATCGCACCTAAATTCCCTGAGTATAATATCCCCACACATATCACATATGTACTCATTATATCTTCTCCAATTTTAATAACCAAATGGTTTCAAATCCTAAATTTTCAGAAGAAACAACACTAATATTCCATTCTTTTTTATTTATAGAAAACTCAATTGGATTTGTTGCGAGTGATGAAATCATGGTAAAAACCATATTTACACTATCATCTAATGAATTTATAATACTATTTATCACCTCATCACCTTTTTTCCCTCCCACCAATTGTTGTAATTCATGCTTAGGTGAATATGGATCTATTTCNCTATCCTCTGGCAAATATGGAGGGTTAAAAATTATTTTCCCTCCCAAACTTTTTTTTCTAAAAGACTTTACTCCATCCCCACATACTCCTAAATAATTGTCATAATTATTGCTATATGCATTTTTTTTTGAAATTAATGCTGCAATCATATTTATATCAACCCCAATTATACTACTACTCTTATCTCCAATAGAAAAAGATATTATTCCACTCCCTACTCCTATTTCCGTAAATATATTTTCTCCCACCATTTCATATTTCAAATTATCAATAAATAGAAAACTATCCTCTCTAGGCATGTAAATCTCAGGCACTATTTCTAACTTAACCCCTCTAAAATCTAAAATCNNTTTCATNTAATCACCTAAGCCAACGGAAATACATTATTGATTTTTAAAAAGGATAATATTTCATCTATTTCAAAAATTGACAATTCATTAATTCTTTTTTCAGAATAAGGACAATCATCCCAAATCCCTTCACTTACATTTTTTCTTTTTAAATATCCTCTAATAACAGATCTTAGTATCCTTCTCTTCAAGATAAACAAGTTTCGTATCAATAATTCAATATCTTCATGTTCGTTCTTAAGATCCAANTTCCTTTTAATTATTTTAATTACTGTAGAATTAACTTTGGGTTTTGGAACAAATGACTCAGGAGAAATATCCATCAATCTACTAATCTTTGCATGAGTCTTACAAAGAAGACTTAATCTTGAATAGTTTTCATTTCCTGGTTCAGCCAAACACCTCAGTGCNACTTCTCTTTGTATCATGATGTATGCTTCTCCAACATTATTGTGCATGATTTTTTCAATTATGGGAGTTGAAATCGAATAAGGAAGATTTGCAACTATTTTCACTTTTTCTGGCCATTTCACATTCAAAACATCCTCATTTATAATTTCAACATTATCTTTATTTTTGAATTTATTTTCTAAAAAATCAGCTAATTTTTTTTCTTTTTCAATCACCGTGATTTTAGCACCAGTTATAGCTAACGCCTCAGTCAATATACCTAGCCCTCCACCAATTTCTAAAATATGATCTTCTTTTGTAACATTCGCATTCTCTACAATTTGAGAAACTACTCTGTACCTAATCAAAAAATTTTGTCCTTTAGATTTTGATGTTTTTAGATTTAACTTTTTAATATTGTCTATAGTATCTTTTCTCCAATCTTTCAATCTATCTTCTATCCTGTCTTTGATTGGGGTTACGCCTGGTAAAAACGTTATATTTTTCAGTATCATCTGTAAGNTCAGTCATAACTCTGTCTTTAATTAAATTTTTAATATTGCTTATTCCAGTTCTGTTTTCAAAATCATCAAAAGATAAAAACTCATTTTCTTTTCTAACTTCTAATATTTTTTTCAGATATTTTGGACCAATTCCATCAATTAAATTTAATGAATGATACCTCAAACTAATTGGCATNGCTTTATTTAACCAGTTAACATACCACGCTTCCCGGTCATCTATCATTTTATCAAAACTATCNTTAAATTGTAATTCAGCAACTCTAGTTAAATCATCAAAACTCACTCTTCCAATTATTGACTCAATATTATTATCTTCATTTTTATCAATTTTTATTTTATCGCCTAATGATAATAGATTAACATCCTTTGGAACAATTTCTAATAATGTAAACCAAGCAGTACCAACAACTTGGATAATACTTGCTTCCGCGTATTTCCCTCTTTTTCTATTATTACTTGGATCTAATATCTCTAATATAATTCCTTCTTCCTCTTGTTTNGTATTAACAAAACTCCTCTTANTTTCTCTTCTATATGGTTTATATCTTCTTGACATTTTAATTTCTCCAAATTAATAAAATTATTATCTTAAATCTTCGGGTATCATAGACTCGTCAATTTCTTTATTTTCATCTTCTGATTTTGCTCTCTCATCATCAATTTCTTTTAATTCTTTTTCAATTTGATCTATAGTNAATAATTTTAATCCATTTAATTTTTCTAACATTTTGTCGAAACTTTCTTGCTCATAATTTCCTGCTTCCTTTCCTAGTAACACTTTTAGTTCTTCTATATTGTTAGGTATAAAATTTGCCAAGGTAATTGCACTTTTTTTTGTCATTGAAAATGTTTTCATTAAATCATCTACTAATTTTTTTGCTACATCGGAACTTATTCTCGATGTCAATTGTGCATGCTCTAATGCAATTCTCTGCATATATGAAAGATCTTCACCCTCCATTGCTCTATCAAGTAATATTTTTCTAACTTCAGGAACTGATATTGGGTCTGACTCATATATTTCTTTTGGCATTAATTATCNTCTCCTATACTTGAGCTTTTGAAACCCTAAGGTGTTCAGGACGTGCTATAATTGTTTTCATAGCCCTCCCTATTTTTACATCAATGACATAACTTTGCCCTCTTTTTTCGGTCACTCTGCCTGATTTACCATTATATCTACGATGTGGCCTACCATCTTGAATAGAAGAATTCAATAAAATATCTACTCTTTGACCAACTTCAATTGGTTCAAGTAGATATCTTAGAGATTTTAACCCTTTATCTCTTGCAGATTTTCTGAATAGTTTTCTTGTNCTATTGTTAAACCCTTTAGACTTGACCATAGTTCTCAATNTACCTAAAACTTTACTATTTTTAAAACATTCAATTCATTACATAGTAGGACTCAATTCAAATCGAATATAAATCAGAAATTAATAACTTATTAAGAAAATAATCCTTTATCATCAACATATAGAACGTCTAAATCTATACATATTGCCGGTCTTTCTAAAATCGAACTTATACTCGGAGTTGTACGTCCTTCATCTCCAGATATGAATTCTTTTATATATGCCCCACCAGAGGCCATGATCTCCAGCATNATATGCTTATCATCATATAATTCGGCACACACTTCAAAGATATATTTCTCCCTAACTTTATCACTCCTTCTATGAGATACTCTCAATGGAGTTCTTTGAAGTAACAACNTTTTTTCTTTAAATNNCCTATTTAATTTATTTACAATATTGTCTGTAATTTTCCCTTCAATTTTCACTTTAGCCCTATATTTCTTTTTACTTTCACTAGATGATGTTTTTATTTTGCTGATTACCGATTTTTCACACAATCTTAGAAGACTAACCTTTACCTCTTCGTTGATATTCATTTCAAACATTGCCTCAGTCAAATCAATCGATCTTATCCTTGGTTTCTTTATCTCTAATACAAATGGTCTACCATCCCCTAACATTAACGCATCAATATCTTCTCTNCCTGCTCCATGAAATGCAGTATTCAATCCTTCACACTCTTTTAATAAATATGGTGAAATCAACGTTTCAACAGTTTTTTCATATTGTTGACCAGTATTATTACAAATTTGGCAACCTTTACCTCTACATTTCCCACATGGCCATTTTGTTTGAGGTATTCCTCTCTTAAATTTATTATATTTTCCTAAAACATACAAAGATTTAATTTCTAAATCAAATCTATTTTTCTTAGTATCAATAATTATAGTTATATCCGGATATTCCTTATTTTCCTGAATTTTCAATTCTTCTGTTATTTTTTTTGATATCTCCTCTCTAATCAAATTTTTTAAAGGAATATATTTCTCATATCTATTGAACAATTCATCATCTTTCTTAATTAAACTTTTATCAACCGCACAACCGATTACAAAACTATCAAATTCATATTTTTTTAATCGAGTTATAATTTTTTCAGATAATTTAATTGATTTACCCACTATCCCGAAACAACCCTCACATTTTAATTCATCATCTAACAACGTTTCATAATCAATAATACTTTCATATCTTACTGAGCAAAAATCACATAGTAATAGCCGTTCAAATTCTTTTGTCAAAACAAATCCCTCTTTTGCATAAACCAAATTAATCCTTGACTCACTCGAGAACCAACTAGGTTAATCTTTTCGAAATTTTTATTTGAATTTATGAATATAGTACCTTCGCTAATATACTTCTCAAAAGACTCATTCATCATTTCTATATCAAAAAAAGGNTCTTCAAATTCAGAATAATTATTCCATTTAGACAAATAAATACCAGGTGTACTTTCAACAACACCTCCCTCATAATTTTCGATTTTCATAAATGCTTTAGATATCAGACTTATGCACGATCTAAAAGATGGCCCTAAATATCTAATTTCATTTCCTTTTAATTTAATCCTAAAATTCTCATAAATAATTGACAAATCATCATTATGATTAAAATCATTTGAAAANCAAAACCACGATCTTATGATATCACATATTTCATTCCAACCATTCCTAAAAGATGGTTTTTCATTAATCCAATCTGTTTTAGAAATCATATTTTTGTCCGTAAATATTACTAATTCCATCTCACATCATACCAGGTAGATTAAATGGCAGTCCACCCATACCTTTGTTTCTACCTCTGCCTCCACCCTTCATCATTTGTTTAATCCATTTTTCAGCCATTTCTTTTTGTTTTCTCAATTCTTTAACATCATCTGAGGAAACACCACTNCCCATCGCAATCCTATCAATTCTAGTCTTCCCCAATTTCACTTCGGCATGTCTTTCTTTTTTAGTCATAGACAAAATTATATTTTTATATTGACTCATTTTTCCTTTAGACATTGATAACATATCATCATCTATATTGTATGAAAGCCCTCCAGGGAGTTTNTCTAACAACTTTCTAAGNCCACCAAATTGGTTCATAGACTCAAACATTTCAACCATATCATCATAAGTGATATTGCCTTTCATCATTTCTTTAGCTCTGTCCTCATCTGTATTTATTTGAGCCCTCTCAACTTGTTCTAATAATCCTTTAATATCTCCCATTCCTAAAATTCTTCCGGCAAACCCCTTTGGATCAAACTTTTCTAATTCAGTAACATCCTCTCCTACACCAATATATTTTATCGGTGCTTTAGTAGCAGCAGCAGCAGATATAGCACCTCCACCCTTTGCAGTCCCATCTAATTTAGTAACAATAATCGAACCTATATCAGTTCTCTCTGCAAATGCTTTAGCTTGGTTGAATGCACTCTGTCCCAAAGTTCCATCAATAACTAATATTATCTCATCAGGTTTTACAATTTTATTTAANCGCTTCATTTCTTTTAATAATTCAATTTCNTCTTTNTGACGNCCNGCAGTGTCAACAATTATTAAATTTTTATTTTGCTTAGAAAAATGCTTTAAGCCATTTTTTGCTAATTTTTCAGCTTTTTTCTCATCAGGATCACCATAGACATCTACTCCAACTTTATCACCTAATTGCTTTAATTGATCATAAGCACCTGGCCTCCAAGTATCTGTACTAATTAACCCTAAATTCCAGTCTTTTTTCAAATTATAACTCAATTTACCAATAGTAGTTGTTTTACCTGATCCTTGAATTCCTATGACCATAATTACATTTTTTTTCTTCTTATCAAGGTTTAATATTTCTGCCTCCCAACCCATTATTCTTGCCAGTTCTTCATACACGATATTTATCATTGCATCTCTTCTAGAAATACCAGGTGGGGGATTTTCAATTAAAGCTCTCTCATGAACTATTTCAGTCATCTTATANGCTATATCAAATTGAATATCAGCATCNAATANTGCCTTAAATATTTCATTTTTTAANTCTAAAATAAGACCTTTATCTATAGGTCCTTTTTTCAAAATTTTATTTATTGCTCCACTTAATGTTTTACCTAATGAAGCCAATACCATAATTTATNNAATAAACATTATTATAATTAAAATTATGGTATNAATTCCAATCTTGTTGTTCGATTCTATATTTTGCAACNTCAATCACAAACATTCCTTTATTTATATCATCATCACNAACAATTCTCTCTAAATAATTTTTCATAGTATAATCCGATCCATAAGCTATNANCCAANATTCAAATTCATTNATCAAATTAATTGANGCTATTTCATGTTTNTTACAATATNTNGTTAAATCTTTTTCAACTATTTCTTTTACACAATTATCAATAACACAATCCAAATTAATTCACCCCTTTAATTTTTTCTTTCTTTTCTCAAACTCTTCTCTTAACGAACAANTAGGGTTCAAACATAATGTCCAAGGTCTTCTTCCTCCAGGATAAACTTTAACTTGAGGGTATTCATCAGCTTTACATAACTCTTTAGTCGTTTCTAGCATACCTCCTTGAGGTAAAGGATAGGTNGTATTACAATTTTGATCATTAAAATATTCACTACAACCAACAAATCTTTTTCCAGATAAAGTCGATCTTATTATTTTTAAAGTTCCAATCTTGCAAGTCAAACATCCTCCTATCTCTTGGGCAATTTTTCTTTGACTTTGTAACTCAGTACTTATTGACTCTCCAACTTTTCTTTCATTTTCTTGTAATTCTTTTAACATTCCATGTAACATAATCAACCCCTGGACCATGGCATCTGACAAACTAAATTTACCATCTAAATTGTTTACTGAATTTTCAATCATATCTCCCATATTTTCCAATTTTCTAGATAATTCAACAGAAACAACTTGTGCACTATAGGTACTTAATACTTGAAATACAATCTCACCTACTGGTGTGATTTCAATTCTTTTACCTCTCAAGTATTTTCTTTGAAATAAAGATGAAATGATATCTCCTCTAGTCGCTTTAGTACCTATTTCCTCTTGTTCCATTTTTTTCCTTAGTGA
>PBWW01000060.1 GCA_002728275.1 Candidatus Heimdallarchaeota archaeon | reverse complement strand
TATGTATGTTCTGTTAAGTTTTATATTTGGATTTCAAAATTTAAATTTTTTTACTTTTATGATTATTTTTATTTTAATATCATTGAGTTTATTTTGGTATTTGAATTGGGGATGGTTTAGATATGAAGAAGCATGGTATTATTTTGATGAGAAAAATAAAATATTTTTTGTAACTAAACAAAAAAAAGTTGATTGGGAAATTTTTGAGATACCGTTTGATACTGTACATATGGTAGAATGGTCCGGTGGAAAAAATGGATATGCTTCGATTAGAGCAGGTAGATTCACTTTTGATACCAATAGAATGAATGAAGAACGTTTTTCAAGTGTTACTGAAATTTGGCATAAATTAGCATTATTTGATACAAAAATGATAAATTGGCCCATAAGTTTAGAATGTGAGTCATGTGAGAGAAAGTTTGGACATCATATTGGGACAGCTCAATGCCCATTTGATAAAATTATGTTAATTGATCCTAATGTAAAGGGGAGAATTGATCCTGTTGAGATGCATCCCGATGACGAAAATAGAGTTTGATTTAATCATCAATTAGATTTGATACATATTCAATCCATCTTTCTTCTGGATGAGAGATATTAGTTATAATTAATGTTATAAATCTATAGTAATCGCTTTTTTCAAGCCATTCATTTTTCCAAGTAAGCCATATATTTGATGATCTATCAATAGAATTAAGATAAGATCGGAGTTGTTCTTCTATTTTATTATTGGATGTATTTTGGATATCTTCTAGAAGTAAATTCAATGTGACTAAATGGTTAAATAATTCTAATTGCCATTTATTGGGATCTCCGATTTTGAGAGAGTCAAATAGTTTTTGGATTAAATTTTGTAAAACGTTAATGATGTTAGAGTCATTATCAAAATCAAACCAAGATATAATTTTGTAGGATGAATTTTTTTTCTCATAAATATCTGAACATAATTGATTGATAAAAGCGGATGATAGAGTACATGCTAATCGATGACAGTTAGAGGATGCAATATCATGTTCTTTTAATTTTGCTGCATCTAAATTAAGGCTAGTTATTCGGTTTAATAGTGTAGATATGTTATGGGCTTCAGAAATTGTTGATCCATATCCTATAGCATAATTTGCATTTAATAAAATATCTAATTCTAGATTTATGGGGAGATTGATATTTTTTGATCTCATTTCATCATATAGTGAAAAAATTTCAGTTAAAATTGTTGCTAAATCTTTGTTTGATGCAGTATTCCAGAGTTTCTGAATTTCTTGAGTATGATCCACTATAACTGATTAGAGAGAGTAGATTAAAATCTATTTTATTTTTTATCAAATTATTGTAAAATAAGATTGGAATTAATTGTGGCTATGAAGGCAATTGTCATTTCTAGCATGATGATCAACACTCCATTACCAAGATGAAATACAACAACATATTCTTGTAAACCTGAGGTAACTGTTAGACCTCCCAAAATGACTTGAATTAAAAATAGAAAAATACCAATTGAACCTAATTTGAATAGTATGGGGATATCTGTTCTATAATTATAAGATTGTACTACCGTATATAAATACATGAACCCTACTACCATGGCCCATAATCTATGAAACCACTCAACAAAAATCATCCATGGAGAGTATGGATAATCAACTCCATCGAAGAATGGAAAAATTTTACCATAACATAATGGCCAATCAGGACATGATAATCCTGCACCTATGGCTTTTACATAACCCCCCATTAAGATTAGTAGAAATGTAGAAACAACTACCATATATGTCCATTTTGTAAAAAAATCCGAGGTTTTTACCATATATTGTTTATTTATTTTACTCATATATTATATTAAGGGTAAGGGATTTTGATCAAAATATATTATGGAATTATGGAAAGTAACATAACTAAAGTAGATTTAAGTTGATAAGAAGGAACTAAAATGGATTCTGAAAGATGGTTTAATTTAGGCATAAAAGAAGTTAAACTAAATAATTTTGAAGCTGCAAAGGGCATGTTTGAAAATGCTTTGAAAATAAATAAAGAGCATATTGAGGCTCATGAAGAATTAGCGATGACTAATTTGCACTTAGGAGATTTTAATTCGGCAATAGATATCTATGATAATTTAATGAAAATTAATTTTAAACAAGATTATAAAGTGAAAAAGGCTGGTTTAATATTATTATCTGGAGACCCAAATATAGCAGAACTGTTATTTAAAGAGGTTTTGAGTGATGATAACTCAAATCTTGATGCTCTTAAAGGGTTAGCTGATTCGTATTATAAACAAATGAAATTTGATCAGGCCCATGAAATATATGATCAATTAATTAATATGTATCCAGATAATAGTTTTTATTGGTTTTGTAAAGCAGAAACATATTATAAAGCACAAGATCATGAAAAATCATTTGTTGCAATTGAGAAAGCAATTGAATTAGAGGAGGCACCCGAATATTTTTGTTTTAAAGGTGATTTTTTTATTCGTCATGAGAGTTTTGAGAGAGCATTAGAACAATATGTAATAGCTGCAACGATTAATCCAAATGATGCTGAATTGAGGGTAAGATTGGGGATAATATATAGAGTTCTAGATCGAGAAAAAGATGCTATAAATTCATTTGATAAAGCTTTGAAAATTAATCCTTTTGAAAAAGATGCGTTTATTAATAAAATTGAAATTTATGAGAAACAAGGGAAAAATCCCGCTGCATTAGCATTGAAAGAAAAATATGTGCGTTTAGTTCCAAAGGATTTGGAATTTGGAGAAAATTTAGTAGATTATTATATTGAAAATAAGGGGTATGCAAGAGCTGTGGAATTGTTGGAAATTTTAATACAAGAGCACAATGATAATGATCTAATCTGGGCGAAGTTATCTTTCATTTTATTTGAAATTGAAGAGTATGAAAGAGCATTACAAACAATAAAAAAAGCCATGATAATAAATAAGAAAAATCATGATTATAATTTATTTATGAAAAGAGTGGAAAAAAAAATAAAAAAATAAAAACCAATAATGTTTAACTAATGCAATGGAATATGTAAGAGGTTTTGTAGTTATATAGTTGATAATTAGTGATTATTTGATGATAACTGAATTAGAGTTTAGAAGAGCTTATGATAATTTGAAAAAATTTGTGAAGCAAACTCCTCTCATCTACTCTGATTGGTTATCCAAGGAATTAAATGGAAGTGTATATTTAAAATTAGAGTGTTTCAATCCTGGAAATAGTTTTAAAATAAGAGGGGCCGTAAATAGTATCTTGGAAGAAGAAAAATTGCCAGAAAAAATAATTACTGCTAGTGGAGGTAATCATGGATTGGGAGTTGTGATTGCTTGCAATTTATTTAATTTACAATGTACAGTAGTCTTACCGAAATCGACTTCTCAATTTAGGGTTGATTTATTGAAAAATTTGGGCGCAGATGTGATCATTTTTGGGGATGCATGGGATGAAGCAAATGAATATGCGACTTCACTTGTGGAAGAAGGAGTATCAAAATATATACATGCATTTGCAGATAAGTCAGTTATGATGGGCCAAGGAACTATTATTCCTGAAATTGAGAGTCAATTTGATTTAAATAATGTTGATATATTTGTGGCATCAATTGGAGGTGGTGGTTTATTAGCTGGAAATAGTTTAGCTATTGAAAAATTAGGTTATGATATAGAAATTATTGGAGTAGAGACTAAAGGTGCAGATACTATTGCATTATCATTAAAGGAAGATAAATTGATTAAATTAGAAAATATTGATTCCATCGCAAAAACGTTGGGTGCAAAAACAACTACTCAAGAAATATTTTCGATAATGAAACAGCATGTATCACAAATGATAGTTGTTGATGATAAAGCTGCAGTTGAAGCATTATTTAAATTTTTAGAGAGAGAGAAAATATTAATAGAACCTGCGACTAGTTGTCTAATTGCTGCTGCTTTGGAAAATAAAGATTTATTTAAAAATAAAACTACTATATTCGTGATTTGTGGATCTAATGTTAGTATAGATGAGGCGATGAATTGGAAAGAGGAATTTGGTGTTTTATAGTGAAAAAAAAATTACCTAAGATTATATATTTTGATTTGGATGGTACATTATTTGATAATTCTGANATTGTAGTTGATGCTTATTATTCTGGTATGATTGGGTTAGGATATATAACNAAACCNAGAACATTTATTTCGACTTTGAATGGTAAGAGTACAATTGAGACTGCAAAAGCTTTAGGATTGAAAGAACAAGATTGGAAGAATATGGATGAGTGGTTTTGGGAGTTTTTTGGAGGATATTGTGCTGAGGTTGAAGATGTTGAATTAATCCCTTATACTGANGAGGTATTAAATCATTTGAAAAAAAATAAAGTAAGAATGGGGATAATTACATCTAATTCTTCGAAAAATGCAGATTTATTATTAAAAAAGGCAGGGTTTAGAGATTATTTTGAGATTATTGTTGGTAAGGAAGATATTACTAAATTAAAACCAAATCCCGATCCAATATTATATGCCTTAAATGAAATGAATTTCAAAAATAAATCAAATGAANNTTGGATGGTAGGTGATACGATTTATGATGTTCAAGCNGCTAAAAATGCAAATGTCACATCAATAGGTATTCCTCAAAATCATACATNTGATGATGTTAAAAATTTNAANCCAGATNTATTTTTTGAANCTATGAAGGGTTTTTACNANTATATTAAATTTTTATAATTAATTATCTACTGAAATGTTAATCTCCAACACACCATTATTTAATTTATAAATGGATGAGGAAAGGTTTACTTGTCGTTTTAATTTGATTAATTTTTTGTATTTGAATGGCCCAGTTTCTGCATGAAGTGTGAATGATGTTGGATCATTATTATCTTTTAATAAATGAACATTTTCAAGATTTTTTATCCCTTGAATTTCGGAAATTATTTGATATGATTTGTTTTCANGGTTATAAAATATGTCAGTGAATGGGACTATGAAACCNGATTTACTGNGGATATTTGATTTGTTTGTTTTCATAAAATTGTTCTTATTTAGTGGNCGAACGTGTGGTTTGCCATCTGGTCCTATGTGTACTGCAAAACCTATTTTCTTAATGTCTGATTTTTCATAATCAGAGATCATATTTTCTATTTCTGATATTGGAAGATCTGACATATTTTTNATGTCAAAATTTTTAATCTCGAAATTTTCTGGATCAAAGCCTTGATCTTGCAATTGTTTGCTTATACTTTTTTCGATGAGTCGCATTATCTTTTCTAATTGATCAGAATTGAATGGGTTATTATTTTCATTATCAAAATCCATTATNTNTCACCAGTAGTATACATAANGTATAGTACCATATTAATATATAAAATATCACTTTTGGAGAAAATAATTTGAATGAATAATTGANATGATCGGCTGATTGAACTCATATTATCATTCATGTTACTACAAAACTTGATTAGAGAATTAATAGAACCATGTCAATATGTAACGCTTCAGCCGTAAATTAAGTATCAATTTATAGTTTTTGAATTTATCGCATATATGGATAATCAAAGTTTGTGGGTGGATTAAAATTTTCTTTAATTGAACGAGGTGAGGTCCATCGCATTAAATTCCATTGACTTCCGGCTTTATCATTTGTGCCTGAAGCTCTTCCACCACCGAATGGTTGTTGATTTACTACTGCTCCTGTTGGTTTATCATTAATGTAAAAATTACCTGCAGAATGTCTTAANAATTCAAATGCAGTATTAATTGCAGTTCGNTCTTTTGCAAAAATAGATCCTGTCAATGCATATGGAGAGGTATTGTCACAAATAGTTAGGGTCTCTTCAAATTTTGAGTCTTCATAAGTAAATATTGTTAAGACAGGTCCAAATATTTCTTCTTCTANTAATTTGAATTTTGGATTTGAAGTTTCTACTACNGTTGGATGAATGAAATANCCAACTGAGTCATCAATATTTATTTTAGTTAATACTTTTGCATCACTTGATTCTTCTGCATATGAAATATATTGTGAGATTGAATTGAAAGCAGATTGATCAATAACTGCATTAACTGTAGTATCAATGTTGGTTGGGTCACCTGTTTTAACTTTTGATAACTCTTGTAATAGTTGTTCTTTGATTGAGGGCCATAGCGAATTTGGAATATAAGCCCTCGATGCAGCTGAACATTTTTGCCCTGCATATTCGAATGAACCTCTTATTAGAGCTGTGACAACCTCATCAACGTCGGCAGATGAGTGGACAAAAACAAAATCTTTGCCTCCTGTTTCACCAACTATTCTCGGATAGGATCTATAGGTAGCTATATTTTTACCGACTGTTTCCCACATATTTTGAAAAACATTGGTTGAGCCGGTAAAATGAATTCCTGCCAAATCTGGATGTGGTAATAAGTGCTCACCAATTAAACTGCCTTTACCTGGAATGAAATTTATTACTCCGGGTGGTAAACCTGCTTTTTCTAATATTTCCATTATGTAGTATGAAGAAAGCACTGATGTTGAGGCAGGTTTGAATAATACGGTATTACCCATCATTGCGGGAGCAGTTGGGAGATTTCCTGCGATTGAAGTAAAATTGAATGGAGCAATTGCTAAAACGAATCCTTCTAAGCTTCTGTATTCAGATCNATTCCAAATTTNGGGTGATGAGTCTGGTTGAATACTATAAATTTGTTGAGCATAATATGGATTAAAACGCCAAAAATCTATTAGTTCACAAGCAGAGTCAATTTCGGCCTGCAAAATATTTTTTGATTGCCCGAGCATAGTTGCTGCATTTAGGATATAACGATAAGGACCTGAAAGAAGATCTGCAGCTTTTAAAAAAATTGACATTCTATCTTGCCAATTCATTGTTTCCCATTCAACCTTAGCTTCTTTTGCTGCTTTCACAGCTAATTCTAAATGTTCCTTTTCTGCTTTTGAAAATGTTGCGATTTGATGAGATTTGTCATGTGGGANGTATAATTCTCCTTTTTGTTTTGTATATATTCGNTTTCCTCCAATNATNAGAGGTATATCAACAATCAAGGATTTTTGTCTTTCTAATTCTTTATTGAGTAATTTTAATTCTGGNGATCCTTTNAAATATGAATAAATTGGTTCATTTGTTGGTTTTGATATATTGTATATTGTCATATATACTTACTATATATAATTGGAATTTAATATTATTTTGTATATATTGTTAAATTATATATAATAAAAAATGATATGGAAATGAAATATTTAATTTAAGGGTTCCATGGTTTACAATTACGGATTATAGGATGATGGNAAATAACAATCAATCGAGTGTCAGAAGATTTGATATTGATTGGATGAGGGTAATTTTGTTTGGATTACTAATACCATATCATGTTGCNGTTGGATTAATATGGGGGGTTTATGGTGATGAATTCAATGGAATTTCAAGTGATATTACTGCATACAATGATAACGTTGGTAGTGAGTCATTTATTTTATTGTGGATGCATACTTGGCGTTTACCTGCACTTTTCATCATATCAGGGATTGGTACCGCATATGCATCTAAAAGAAGAGATATGAAACAATTTAGATCTGAGAGAATTGAAAGATTAGTAATACCATTTATGTTTGGAAGTTTTATAGTAAATTTGCCAATATGGTGGATTTCATCATTTGCAACTGATCCTGAGTTGGCTAACCTTGATATCGTGGGAACAATTATTGGAGCAATAGTCGTTNCATTTTTTGTATGGATTTTCCATATTATAACAATCTTTGAATTGGGATATCATTTATGGTTTTTGAAAAATTTATTTTTTTATTCGATTGTAATATCATTAATTATTCCATCGTTACAAAATCCAGAAAATAAATTTGTTTTGTTTTTTAATAAATTGGTAAAATCTTGGTGGGGATTTTCATTTGTAATACCCATTCCATTAGTATTAATTGAAATATTGATTAAACCTTATGCGGCAGGTTATACTGGACATGGTTATGAACTATATTGGTATTTTATATTTTTTATAATCGGATATTTGTTGATAGGTTCTAAAGAAGATTATTTTNTTACTTTGAGTAGATATAGNGNNTTAATTACATCATTGGCNNTATTATTNTCNNTATTNCTTTTTGCAACTTATCTGATATATGATGAGAAGGCAGATGCATTCTTCACNGGTGGATGGATTTGGAGNGGAGNTATNANNTATTTTAATTCCTTGTCTTTGATAACNTCTNTNATTCANTCATATCATGCNTGGTTTTGGTCTATGACATTGTTTAGTTGGGCAGAAAAATATTTGAATGTTTATAGTAATTTGCTAAAATATCTTAACCAAGCAGTTTACCCTCTTTATATCTGGCATATGATCTATGTATTAATTGGATTGAATTTTATGAAAGAGTTTGATTTATCAGTAAGTATCAAATTTTTGCTTATTACGATATTCACAGTTATTACGTCTTTATTATCAGTTGAGTTAGTGAAAAGAACTAGTATTTCAAGAAGATTGTTTGGAATAAAAGAGGAGAAAAATATGAAAATAAAGTTATGTGAAANGTGTAATTCTNAAGTTAATGATAATGATAAATTTTGTACTAAATGTGGAAATAAATTTACTATGAATTGAATATGTTGAACTGTATTTTTAGGTGGTTAAATTATATTTGTTATGAAAAATGAGTATAGTTAATGAATTTCAAGGAGAAGAAAAAACAATATTTAATCTCTTAAATGAGTTACTCAAAATAATTAAATCAGGCGATGTTGAAGGTTATAAAAAAATGGTAGATGAAAATTTAACNTGTATAGAACCGGAAACTGGGGGAAATTTAGTGAGAGGNTTGCCTTTTCACATATTTCTTTTGGAAAAAACAATTCGAAATGATTTTCATTTTGAAATCGTTAATCCTGTGATAAAAATTGTGGGAGATATGTGTTATATTTCATATACTCTATCAAATATTATTATGGATGATACTAAGCCTAAGTTTAGTCAATTTCAAGAAACTCGAATTTTTGAAAAAATGGAAAATGAATGGAAAATGATACATTTTCATAGATCAGGATAGAAAAAAATCNATTANGAAATAACAAATCATTGCAATGATTAAACCATATGAATATCTTTTGGAGAAATGTATCAGAGGGATAGNGATAATAATGGCATAAACTTCTGGTCGGTTGAATATGAATTGTTGATCAATAAAAAAGGTGAAAGGAATTACGAGAGAGACAAGCATACTAGCTGGTACTGTAGACATCCCACGTTTTATTTTTTNAGAGGACATAAACTCGGGCAAATAGTAGATAAAAATAGACCTGATAAGTAAAGTGAAGATACCAATAATTGTTATTGTTGAAAACATTTCTATTTCATTCATTTAATTACCTCCTTTTTGAAACACTATTGCAAAAATAGCACCAGAGAACATAATTATAATTAAAATGGAGGAGGTATTGAGTGTAAAACCTAGGATCAATGCCATGATTGATGTGAGTATAATTATAAGACGATCTTGTTTATATTTAATATAATGATTAACTAAATATCCAATAAAAGATGCAGATATTACAAAATTATCAGGGATGAAAAACAGATTTGATGTTACATTGTATAATAGATAACCAAGTATCGTGGTTATATTCCAAAAGACCCACAAAGTAATACCTGATCCTAATAAAATATAATCCAAATTAAATTTAAGATCAGATNGTTGNTTTTGTTTTTCTGTAAGTGTAGTCACAAGAAAAGCCTCGTCGGTAAGGAAATAAGCAGCAATTAATTTTTTGATTCCTTTAAATTTAGTCAAATCATGTATAACTGCACCATATAACAAATGACGAAGATTAATAAGTAGCGCAGCTACAATTATNGCCAACATTTCTTCTTTTGCAATAATTAAAATGATTGAAATAAATTGGGCTGCACCAGCAAAAATGATAAAGCTAGAACTTGAAATAATAGATAATGGGAGTTGACCATTGGCCCCGGTGTATCCAAAAATAATACCAAAGAAAGATGCTGAAAATACCAAAGGTAATGATTTTTTAAAACCTTCAAAAAATGATATTTTATTACTTTGGTACATAAAATATGAAATTTTTTCTACTCTAAAAAGAAGAGGATATTTCTAAATACATTCAAAGTTTTTTGCCTTATTTGCTAAGTTTTTCAATATACTATATTGTGTNGAATAAATGAAGTTGGTATANGAAAAAAATGAAATTTATGATTTGATAGAAAATATAAACCCAATTAGTTATGGAAAGAGTAGAAATTTCATAGATGGTGCAGTAACTAAATTATCACCTTATATTACGATTGGAATTTTGAAGCCAAAGGATATTGTTCAGAAGCTATCTGAAAACTATAATATTGATGAGATGGAGAAATTAATATTTGAGTTAAGTGTAAGAGATTTTTTCCAAAAAGTATATTGGAGAGATCCTGATGCAATTAAACAAAATATGTTTGGTAAACAAAGAAATGTGGTGGATTCTCAATTGCCTGAAGCTGTGGTGAAAGCTGAGACAGGAATTAAAATGTTGGATCATGCAATTAAAAATTTGTATGAGACCGGTTATGTTCATAATCATGCAAGAATGTGGATTGCATCTTTAGTGTGTAATGTTGGTCAAACTAAATGGCAAATTCCTGCAAAATGGTTATATTATAACTTGTTAGATGGGGACCCTGCATCAAATAATTTATCCTGGCAATGGGTTGCAGGAACTTTTTCCAGAA
>PBWW01000059.1 GCA_002728275.1 Candidatus Heimdallarchaeota archaeon | reverse complement strand
AGAGGAGTTTGAGTCCTATTTAGTCATAGACATACCAATTTTAGCTCCTATATCACTACCTTGGTTTGGAGATAATACAATTGATTTTGAAATTGATATACATATAAAATTATCCGGAAAATTTTTCATAAATCTTTTTATTTTGGCAGCACAACCCCTTTTATTATATTTGATGTTTTTACAAATTTGGAAAGTTTCAATCAGGATACTCGCCCTTCTTTCAAGAACTTTTGGAGGTAGAGTAGATAATGATAAAATCAAATCTGTGGTTGGATACTCTCTAATACCTGTATTAATCGGTTGGACACTAGCTTGGCTCTCTAGATTATTTACTCCAGAAGTCAATGTTTCAGGCTCCTCTTATGAAGACATACAATCTGGAATAAAATCTTTCTCAGAAGAAGGACCCGGTCTAATAGGTTTATCATTTCTCTATTTGGGTTGGGCCTGGACATTTGCTTTAGGTATCATAGGAATGAAAAATGCGTCTAGATTATCTTGGGTAGAAGCATTCTTAGTCACCTTATTATCTTATGGAGTATTTATCGCAGTAGTACTTTAATTTTCAAAATATTCCAAATTTAATTTTAGAGGAGATGATAAAACTTCATCAATCACAAATAAATTTTTAACAATTTTTTCTTTAATCACATAATTATCTTTCAACATTGTTCCCTCAAAAATAATCTCTGGTTTAATCAACCCAAAAATCAATTTTAGACGAATTAATATCTCTTTCACTAGCTCCCCCTCGTATACCATAAAGTTAGAATTTTCTAGTTTATTTCCTTCACCACAAAGAGGACAATCTTTTGTTCTTTTCAATTCTAATTCAGTAAATGAATTTGACAAACCATCATAGAATAAATAATTTTTAACCAATGACCCCACTCCTAAAATTAATTTAATAATCTCTTGTGACATCAACCCTCCAATTATAGAGGAAAGGGTTGAGATTGATGGTAATGCAATTTTTTCTATATTATTTTTTTCTTCTTTTCTCTCCTCTCCTAATGGTGAACACGCTTGTGCTAATTTCTCTTGAGATACCAATGGTTGACATTCAAAACATGCACTATCATAAGGAAGAATTGTTTGAATATCTCCCATAAATGCAAACATACCACCATTAACCATGGGTTTCCTAATATTTAATGCCAATGAGTTTGCCCAACGCCTTCCTTCAAATGTGTCTAAACACGATGCAATAATATCAACACTATTCTTTAATTCATCAGATATGTTTTGCATTTTTTCTCCAAAATCAATTATATCTACATCAGGATTTAATGACTCCAATCTATGTTTAGCAACATATGCTTTGTTTTTTCCTACATCTTCTTCTCTAAATAATAATTGTCTATTCAAATTAGAAACTTCAATAGTATCATAATCAACTAAAATTATTTTACCTATTCCACTCAACACTAAATTTGTTGCTACAACACTACCTGTAGCACCAACTCCTAAAACTAATACGCATGTTTTTTTTAATGCATCTTGATTCCATTCTGGTATTAATAATTGTCTTGAATATCTATTATCTTTCATATCTAATTTATCCTTTGAGTACTAAATTACTCCTCCTTCAGTTCTTGCTATCAAATAACATTTATCACCATCAGTTAATCCTACTGCATCAAGCGTATCAACATCATTTAATTGCTGTCCTCTAAAAACTACAATAACAGTGGACGCAGGTATCCTCCTTTCTTGTGCAACTCTTGCTTTAAGTTTCGCAACAGTGTCTTTCGGATCCAGATTCAATTTCATAGGCGCCCCCCCTCCAATTGCCGATACTACTTGTATTTCCATATACTTTTTATTATCAATTTTAATTATAAAAACATAAGTTAATTACTATGAAATGAAGCAATATGTTATAGGAGTTAATACCAGGGAAATTGTTTTTTAATTTTTGCACGTTTATAAGATTGATATAAAGCAATAAAAACAAAACCAGCCAAATAATATAGTGGATAAAAATATATTTGAACCCAAAAAAGAAATAGAAAATCTTCTATAAACGTATCATAGCTTCTTGATATGAATAAAAATATAAATGTGGCATAAAAAAAAGGCCCTATAGACATAACTAAAGTAGCAATAAACAAATTAATGAATGAATATTTCGCAAAAAATTGACCTATGCCCATAATTATACTGATGTAAAAAAGCCTATCTAAATACCTGTTCCATAATATATCATAATTTGCTAAAACATAGTTGCACCCAAATCCTTCGCACGTTTGTAATATCGTAAGACAGCAATCATCAAAAGACTAACAAAATAATAGAATGGATAAAAATATATTTGAACAGAAAAAAGCGACCAAAATATTTCAAATACCCCTCGCCCCTCTCCTGAGTTAATAATCGCTCCAAGAATAGAAAATATTGTTGGCCCAAGTAACATGATTAAGAACCCATATACAAAATTAATTAGCCAATATTTAGCTAAAAACTCTTTAAAGGTTAATTTTTCCATAACAAAATTATAAAAATACTCATCTAAATAATTATCACATTATTATATTTCAATCTGTCATAAATTCGTTAGATACCAAACAAATTTTATTATAATCAAATGATAGAAAATATAATGAAAATAGTCATCAAAATTGGTGGAAGCACACTTTACAATAATTATGACATTAAATTAGATTTAATTAAAAAATGGATAAAAATTATAAAACAATTAAGACAAGATGGTCATAGAATNGGTGTTGTTATNGGTGGTGGTAAACCAGCGAGACAATTTGCGAACGCAGCAAAAGAATTGGGNGCAACTAACTCATATCAAGACTTTTTAGGAATTGAGGCTGCAAGACAAAATGCACGATTATTTATTGCTGCTTTACCCGATGCATACCCTGATCCTCCAGAAACATATCAAGAATTAATCAAAAAGACTGCAACTAACGATTTAGTAATTACAGGTGGTTTTCAACCTGGTCAATCAACTAACGCAGTAGCAGCTTTATTCGCAGAACATATAAGGGCAGATTACTTATTTAACATATCAAATGTCGAAAAAGTATATGATAAAAATCCAGAACAATTTTCAGATGCAAAACCATATGATGAATTAGACTATTCAACATTCTCAAACATTTTACAAACCTATGATCAACTTCCCGGAACATATGAATTGTTTGACCACATAGGTTTTGATGTGGTAAGAAGATCAAANATAAAATTAGTATTTATTAATGGAGAAAATCCAGAACATCTGATTGATGTAATTGATGGAAAACCTCAAGGAACAATCATTCAATAATTGATATAAGATGACAATAATAGATATTTTACGTTTAGATCACCGCACTATCAGAGATCAAAGAATTACATCTCATGTAGCNTTGACATCAAGAGCATTTGGAGCATCTTCATTTTATTACACAGGCGAACAAGACTCAAATATGGAACAATCAATACATGATGTTTCTAAACGTTGGGGAGGTGATTTTTCAGTAAAATACTTAGATCACTATAATGATCTTTTACGTAATTATGATGGTGTAATAATTCATCTTACAATGTATGGAGAAAANCANGAAAAATCATTACAAACAATAAAAAACACACCAGNTTTGAATAAATTTTTAGTTATTGTAGGTGGCCCCAAGGTACCAAGAAGTATTTATGAAAAAGTTGATTTCAACACAGCCATAGGCTGGCAACCACATTCAGAAGTAGCAGCAATTGCAATCTTTTTACAAAATTTAGTCGGCAATAATTCACTATACTACAGTTATCCAAACAGTGAGGTTACTATAAATCAAGAAGGCCCAAAATCAAAACGCTCAGATCGTTTTGAAAATAAATAATATTATTTATCATACTCAAAACGAGTTATATTTACAATATCACCCACAGTTAGATTGCCCTTTCCTTGACTAGTATTATATTGTAATTCAGTTGATATATTTTCAAATAATTTAATCCCTAATTCAAATTCTATTTTTCTTGCTACAGCATCAGTTGGTTTCATATTTTGACTTTCAATCGATCTAATATATGCTTGGGATACGCCAGTTTTACTTGACAATTGCTCTTGAGTCATACCCTTTTTCATTCTAGCTTGATTTATTACACTTCCATAATTCTCAATGAGATATTCTTTATCTTTTTCATCGCTTTTAATCGACATTTTTCTCTTGAAACCGCCCGTCCTTGAAACTCCCTTTCCAACATTTTTATTTTGTGTTTTTTGATTCTTAACATAATTTAACTTAGGTTTTTTATCCTCTATTACATTACCAAAACTTACACAATTCCCACACACATTCAATAAAGCCCCCTCGACCTTAATTGTGGTTGGAGATCTTGTCTCTCTACTACACATTTCACAACTTTCAACAATTTGTTTTTTCATCTTCAATCCCCTTAGTAAGAATAAACCCTTACATTAAAAACATTATTTCTAACACATTATTAATATTTTAAAAAATACAATCTTGCCACTAAACCTCTAACAGTAATCCCTTATTATATTAATATCATATTCTCATTATGGAATTANTAGAATTATTACCCATCCTCTTTCACCGAATTGGGTTAATAATTTCATTTGTATCTGCAGNAATCATNAATTCNATNCCTTGGATATATNAACATGAATCAGATACCTCNTTCGCTATTAAAATAAATCATATNTGNATATATGCAGCTCGTATAGGTTTGACGATACTATTGATTACAGGACTNCTTCGACTACAAAANGNTATACCTGACTCAATCATAATCAAATTAATTTTTGTTATNATCACTGTTATAATTTCATTTTTAGTCAAACCANCATNAAAAATTAAAAAATATGANTTACTCCCTTTACTCTTATTTTNTTCAATTTCCATCACATCATTAGTAGGTATTTATCTTTAAATAATAGAAGTTCATATTANTAACATGGCACAAATTGTAAAATCAATTTCTTCTTTCTTTGAAGCAAGTGATTTTTCAAAATTAGTTTATAGGTCNTTAATCATTCTTTCCGGACTAATGCTATTATTTTTTCTAGGCACTACAGAATATAATTTTGGTCAAGCCGTACTTTACATGTTTATCTGGCTNATCCTAGTCCTAACTTTAGACTCTCCAGAGAAATCAACATTGAAACCATTTGAAGAAATCATCATTGAATAATAAATCANTCATAATTAGATTTACAATCCAATTCCCATTAATACTTTGTAAAAATTGATTATTTTAGATATGTCAGAAGACTCAAATGATACACAAACAAACATTGTATCTGATAATTCTGACTCCACAAAATTCAATTTATTATTCTTAGCAGTATTAATTGATTTATTAGGATTTGGAATAATAATTCCCATACTTCCATTCTTAGTAAAAGATCTTAATTCTAATCAAGAAGGATTACTCGTTGCATTATTATTAAGCACCTATTCTCTAGCCCAATTTATCTCATCACCTATTTGGGGACGTTTATCTGATAAAATTGGAAGAAGACCTGTTATATTAATTGGTTTAATAGGGTCCTCTATTTCCTTTGCTTACTTCGGAATTGTAGAAGAATATATCTTATTACTATCTAGCCGTATTTTAGCAGGAATTTTCACAGGAGCAACTCTACCAACAGCAAGGGCATATGTTGCTGACATTACTCCACCAAAAGATAGGGCAAGAAGATATGGTTTACTTGGTGCTGCATTTGGTATTGGTTTTACATTTGGTCCTGCTATCGGTAGTCTACTATCATTAGATATCTTCCTTATTCCAAATTTTCCAAAACAAGCTAGCGCATCCTTTTTTGCTGCAATATTGTGNATGGGAAATTTTATTTTAGCATATTATAAATTNCCAGAGAGTTTAATTGACAAAGAAGATGACTCATCCCCCTCCTTAAGCACATTAAAACAATTTAAAATACTCTCTAAAAATAAAATGATATTAATTTTATTCACAATATTTTTCATAACCACATTAATTTTTTCATCATTCGAATCAATTCTTCCTTTATTCGCAAATAACATAGATGACAGAATNAACGAACAAAATATAGGTTATTTCTTTGCTGCTATTGGTGTATTAATTGCCATTATTCAAACCACTCTGGTCGGTCCAATAGTTGATTTTTTTGGAGAAGACAAAACAATTTACTTAGCTCTAATTTTACAAACCCTAAGCTTCTTTCTTATTTCAATTGCAACCTCAGTTACTTTACTCGGAATTACAATAATTCCTCTCACATTAGGCACAGCTTTACTTAACCCATCACTTACATCCTCCCTATCAAATAAATTAGATAAAACAAATCAAGGAATTGGTTTGGGTCTCAACTCCTCTATTGGATCTTTAGGTCGAGTAATTGGTCCACTATATGGTGGTTTACTATATGATAATCTTTCACCNGGATCTCCCTTTAGTATCGGTTCAATTATTTTACTTATTTTAGTAATTACCACATATAATCAAACATTTGTTAAACAAGATAAATTATGAATTTCAATTAAATTACTGACCACAAATTGAAATTTTTATGTATGTTAATACTTCACACATATTATAGATTTTATAGGGATTTCTTATGTTGCCTCAAGATGATTATTTCGCAAGATTAACAATAGAGACTAATGAAATGAAAAGAGAACAACCCGGTTTTCAACCTGTAAATGGAAATCTAAATCATTGGCAAGGATTTATTTTAGGTACTAATCTATATGATGGTGGCATATTTGTATTTGATATTCAACTGCCAAGAGAATACCCCTTTAAACCCCCAGATACAAAATTATTAACTCAAGTTTGGCATCCAAATGTATTCAACGAAAGAGTATGTATTGGTATATTAGGAAAAGATTGGGCCCCCACAAACAATCTAGTTGATATCATTGAAAGTCTTCGTTTTCTTTTATCAAANCCTAATCCTGAAGATCCCCTCCACTCATCAGCTGCAAAAATGATGAANGATGATTATGATGCATTCAAAACCAGAGTCNCAGAATGGGTANNNGAATATGCAACATGGGATCAATTAGAACAATATAATTTGTAATTTTAATTATGTTGTTTATAGTTTCATATCGAAATTTTTTAAATAAGGCCGTTATCATTAATTATTGAGAGCGTTTAGTTATCACTAAACAATCTAATTGATTGCCCCTGTAGTGTAGCTCGGCCGATCATCGTGGACTGTCAAGCATGAAATTTTAAATTTCAAGTTCACAGATCTCCATGGACCCGGATTCAAATTCCGGCGGGGGCGCTATTTTTTACTTTTTTTAACTTAATTGATAATAATTTTATATTATACCCTAATCAGATAACATCATGGAAATTAATGATATCTCAACATTCCTTAACTATTTCAACAAAATACACAAACGAAGTTTGGCTGTAATGAAAGCCATACCAACTGAATCTTTCAACAAAAAACTATCGCCGACATCACTTTCCTTAGCAGAGTTAATTATTCACATAGCAAATATTAATCTCGAAATGTATGGACAAACACTACGAGGTAATGTTAGTAAGTATTCAGGATTTTCATCAGAAAATATATCAGATCCAATTCAACATTATATCAAATCATATGATGAAATAGTTTCAATAATATCATCATTTGATAATAACGATTTACAGAAAAAGATCAACACTCCAGCTAATTTCCCAATAACTTGTTGGAAATGGATGCGGGCCATGATAGAACACGAGATACATCATAGAGGTCAAATTTATTCAACTTTAAATTATCTTAATATCAAAACCCCTCCATTATATGGTTTGACATCAGAAGAAGTAGTAGAAAGAAGTCATTAACATTAAACAAAATTTACATAACATAATATATTATAATTATATGGAGGAACTAATTTGGCTCAACAATCTTCTAGTCGATCTTCACTTGAAAGATATCATTTGAGAAAACAAGTACAAGAACTAGAGAATAAAACAAGCCATATTCAATCCACCACATTAGTCACACTTTACATACCTCCTGGAACTCGTTTATCAGATATCACACAAAAACTTACAGATGAAATGGGAACTGCTACAAGTATAAAAGATAAAAATACAGGAAAGGCTGTGGCAGAAGCTCTCAGATCAATTTTGGCAAGAATGCAATATTTGGAAAATGGAGAAAATGGTTTGGCTATATTCGCAGGAGTAACTCAAGAGGCAGGAAAGATGGAATACCATTTAATTATTCCACCAGACCCAATATCCAAAAAAGATTACATATGTGACTCTCGATTTCATGTTGAATATCTCAAAGAAATGTTCCAATCAAAAGATCAGTTAGGAGTTATTGTTATTGACCGTGGAGGAGCTACATTTGCACTTATCAGAGGAAACTATCTAAACATACTTGCAGACGAAGACTCATTCGTACCTGGAAAACACGGACGTGGTGGTCAGTCAGCAGGAAGAATAGAACGAGGTATTGAAATTTTGGCTCAAGAATATTTTTCTAAAATGGCCCGATTGGCAAATCAATTATTTATAGATGGTGATAAAGTAATTATATCTGGTCTTGTGGTTGGTGGCCCGGCAATGAGTAAAGATTCATATCTAGAACACCCCACCCTTGACTATAGATTAAAAGATAAAGTAATTGGAACATATGATACAGGATATACTGGAGAACAAGGTATACGTGAACTTCTAAGCAAAGCAGGAGATGACCTTGCAGATTTCGCAATTATCAAAGAAAAAAAACTCTACAATAAATGGTTAGAAGAGCTTGGAATGGACTCAGGGAAAGCAATTTATGGAGAGGCACCGATAAAAAAGGCCTTTTCATTATCTGCGAT
>PBWW01000058.1 GCA_002728275.1 Candidatus Heimdallarchaeota archaeon | reverse complement strand
CTAAAAATATATCTTCCACCTTGTTACATAAAAATCTCAAAGAAATAGGAACTACACCTTCTATCCGAATAAAGCAATTAAGAAGATTGTTGCGAAGTAAAAAAGTAGTTAGAATTTTAGAAGCTCATAATGGATTAACTGGTCTAATAGTAGAGAATACATACATTGATACTGATAATAAAAGAGAAGAATTTGATGGAATGTGGGAAAGCAGTTTAACTGACTCTGTAAGTAAAGGAAAACCAGACATAGGTACAGTAGATTTTACATCAAGACTTGCTACAATTGATCAAATTTTGGAAGTAACTACAAAACCTATGATTGTTGATGGTGATAATGGTGGTTTACCCGAACATTTTACATTTTTTGTGAAAAATTTAGAAAGACTTGGAGTCTCTGCTGTAATAATTGAGGATAAAATTGGTTTAAAGAAAAACTCATTATTTGGTACTGATGTAAAGCAAAATCAAGACACAATTGAAAATTTCGCATATAAAATTAACATTGGTAAAAAGTCTCAAGTTACCGAAGATTTCATGATAATNGCAAGAATTGAAAGTTTGATTTTAGGNCAAGGCCAAGATGATGCTATTAAAAGAGCNAAAGCTTACATAAATGCAGGTGCAGACGGAATAATGATACATTCTAAAGATACAAAGCCAGATGAAATCCTTGAATTTTGTAGAAATTATCAAAAATTAGATACAGGTATTCCTTTGGTGGTTGTTCCATCAACATATGGTACAATTACTGAAAAACAATTAAGTGATGCTGGAGTAAGTGTAATTATATACGCAAATCAATTACTAAGATCTGCTTATCCATCAATGAAAAATGTCGCAGAAACTATTTTACGCTCACAACATGCATCTTCTGTAGATAATGATTGTATGAACATTAAAGATATACTTACCTTAATTCCCGGTGCACAATNATGATNNCCCCTGATAATTTTTTCAATTTTTTAATTAAAAATCAAATTGATTTTTTTACTGGGGTACCTGACTCTCTTTTAAAAGATATATGCGCATATATCTCTGATCATAGCACAAATTCAAAGCATATAATTACTGCAAATGAAGGAAATGCTATCGCTTTAGCAACCGGTCATTATTTATCCTCCAAAAAATTATCACTAGTNTATATGCAAAATTCAGGATTGGGAAATGCAATAAATCCTCTAACATCTCTTACAAATTCAGAAGTGTATTCAATACCCATTATTCTAATGATTGGATGGAGAGGCGCTCCAAATATTAAAGATGAACCACAACATTTACTCCCGGGGCAAATCACTCCTAAAATTTTAGATCTATTAAATATTGATTACAAGATTTTAGATCATACAAAATGGCAATCACAACTTGAAGATTTAATTGATATTGCAACTTCAAAATCATCCCCTGTGGCAATATTAGTGGAAAAAAATACTTTTGCTCCTTATACTTCAAANCCCAATTTATCCAGTTTNAATTTATCTCGAGAGCAATCTCTATCNATNATCATNNCTAACTTACAAGGTGATGANATCATAGTNTCTACTACTGGTAAATTNTCACGAGAATTATATGAGATAAGGGAACAAAANAANATGTCTCATAAATTTGATTTTATGACNATAGGTGCAATGGGTCATGCATTATCTATNGCCTCTGGAATTGCTTTGAACNAACCACANAAAAAANTAATATGTTTTGATGGCGATGGTTCCTCATTAATGCATATGGGTAGCATGGGAATTACTGCATCACTTAATCACAATAATTTGACTCATATATTATTTAACAATCAAACTCATCAATCGGTTGGTGGGCAACAAACAATTGGAGGTGAAATAGACTATGAGCACATATCCAAAGGTTTAGGCTATAAGAATTATTTTAAAGTTCAAACTATTGACGAGTTGATTAAAGTTATAAAAAACATTCCATTATTTGAAAATTTGACTTTAATTGAAATAAAAATCAATAATAATTCTCGAAATAATTTAGGACGNCCTACAACTACACCTATTGAAAATAAAGAAAAATTTATGGAGTTCTTATTAGATGGTTGAAAATACCTTATTTTGTAACTTTAATCAATTAGATAACATAATTAATAATATTATCAACAATGCAACCCCTAAAAAAATATATCTTTTATGTGGCAAAACCTCATTTATTTCAACAAAATCAAATACCCTCGATGTATTTCATCAACCAAGAATNGATAAAATAGAAATTCAACAATCAAATCCTGATACAAGCAATTTAATTAAATTATTATCAACTCATCAAATAACCTCTGATGATATGATTATTGCAATTGGTGGCGGGTCAATTATTGATTATGGGAAGCTAATGATGTACTTTAATGATGAGGCTGATGTNCTTTCTTTTATCAAAGGAAATCTTAAACCCAAAATAAAGAATATTCCTTTCCTTGCAATTCCAACCACTTTTGGTTCAGGAAGTGAAGCTACTTCATTTGCTGTTTTATATCATCAAAATGCAAAGTATTCAGTTTCTTCTCCTTTATTACTTCCAAAAAATTCCATTATATGTTATGAATTGGGTTTAAGTATGCCTNANAANGTATTAGGNGCAACAATAATGGATGCATTATGTCAGGCCATTGAAGGATTTTGGTCAAAAAATTCCACTGATATATCTCGAGATTATTCATATCAAGCTCTTAAATTGTTAATACCTCAAATAGAANAAATGAAAATTACTAATAAATTCTATCAAGATATNTCATTAGCATCAAATTTAGCAGGTAAATCGATTAATATTGCAAAAACTACTGCNGCACATGCNTTATCATATTATTTTACCATTGAACATAATGTTCCACATGGCAATGCTGTTGGTTTGACAATAGTTCAATTATTCAAACACAACATGGATAAAGTATTTTCTGATGATCTTTCAAATTTTGATATTAGAATGACTTTCAAAAAATTAAATGAATTAATCCCAGATCATAATTATCTAAGTATGTTAATTAATAATATCTCATCAACATTTAACTTAATAATGCCTCTTAGNAAATTACCNANNAAAGTAAANTTCATCGATGTCATCCAAAACGTTAATTTAGAACGTTTAGCTAATAATCCTGTGAATATCAACCAAGATGATCTATTAAAAATCTTAGAAAACTCATGATGGATTTTGTTTTTTGAATATTTCACTCAAAATGTTTTCACTGATAGATAAACTATCCTTTAATAAATAACTATGGAATTGGTTTTTTGAATATTCAAAAAAGTCTTTCAAATTTTCATTATATAATTGACTTTTATCAATTCTTTCTATTAGTTCTGCAAAATTATTGATTGATAGATTTGAAATTATATTACTCATATCAATCGAGAAACCTCTTCTTTTCTCATACTCGCTATAATCATACGGCATGATATATATCTGTTTATCCATCAACAAGAAATCGAAAAATGATCCCGAATAATCAGTAATTAACATATCTATTATTAATAAATAATTTTGCATTTCAATAAAATCATTGCCTAAGATAAAATATTTAGACTCTAACAAATTATTCAGCTTCATCAATCCATCTTGATCATCATTATATTCATTAATATGAGTTCTAAGAATAAATAGTACATCATTTTGTTCACAATATTCTTCTAGTACTTTTATTTCAAAATCATCAAAAGGGAAAAATTTTGTTGGTTTAATTGATCTATAAGTGGGTGCATACATTATAATTTTAGTTGGTTTGAAATCTAGTTTATTCTCAATTCTATTTCTTATTTCATTTTTTAATAATTCATTTTTTTTATTTTTTAATAAATATTCATTCCTTGGGTATCCTTGAATAATTATTTCATCATCAGATAATTTCCATGATTTTTTCATAATTTCTCTCTCGATCTCAGAAGATACCAAAAAGTGTGTCCAGTTAAAGTCTTTTTTATTTTGATTTTTAATAGTACTCTCTTTATTCAATAAGCCAATTGTCTTCATAGGAATTCCATGCCATAAACAAACAAATATTTTATTCTTATTATTTTGGAAATAACTTTGGAAATACCCATCAGACTCTTTCATAACAACATATTTTGCTTTAATGAAATTCCAAAAACCAATTAAAGATCTAAATTTTTTAATTTTTAATTTGGTTAAATCATCTTCAAAATTTAAAAATATATTTTTCAATTTATCTTCTCTCAATTCATTCTTTAATTCTTTATCAGATTTCCCCTTAGTTAATACTTTAATTTCAATATCTTTAAACTCACTCTCTCTCAAGTAAAAATAAAAATATAATAAATTGTCTGACAATGTATCACTACAAATAACCATCGAATTATTATTCTTTGGGATAACTTTATCCCATATTTTTATAAATTTAAATGATAATCTACTCAATGTTTTGATTACCATCATCATATCATATTGTAATCGACTAACTCAATAAAATTTCTATTCGATAATACTAAAAATTGAACCCTTACAATCAAAATTGATCATTATTGATAATTAGGTATTAACGATTATATAGCTTGAAATTTATTATAAAATATCTATAATGGATGATAAAATAAATGAAATTAAAGTTTCAAATAAATATCGAAACTTTTTGATTTCCGGAATAGGTAGGATTCTACTAACCCGAATAACTTCAGTAATTTACATCATTTTACTCGTTAGATATGTACCTTTAGTGCTCCAAGATTATATGATTATAATTAATAATTTTCTTGGAATTTCTGCGACAATAGGGCTATTTGGCATTGGTTACTCTTTAACTCAGAAAAAAATTTCTACCAATGTCTCTAATGATGATTATTACAAGATAATATATACTATTTTTATATTGGGCTCACCTATTAATGTCATATCTGTTTTAATAATTAAATTATATGTGGAAATTTCAAATTTAGATTTGATCTTGCTAATTTTTACGTCTATATTCAATTATTCTTTATTTTTAATTTATGTATTAAATGATGGTCTCATCAAATCCGAATTAACAATCTTGGCAAAAACAATATATTCTGTTTTAAACTCTTTATTAGTACCTACATTTTTCATCATATTTGACTCATTCAATTCTATATTATTAGCATGGAATTTTTCGATGCTAATAGCTCTTATCAGTTCTTTTAGCACTATAAAAAATATAGTTACCCATTTAAAGTTCGATTTCAAAAATTCACAATCAATTATTAAATTTGGTTTCCCAGTTTATTTGGCCTCTTTACTTACAATAGTCAGCCAACGACTCGATACTTTCATTTTATATTTATTTTATGAAACTGGAGAAACAAGTCAATATTATTGGGTATTAAGGATAGCTCAAGTTTGTCAAGAATTATTTTTTTCAATTTTTACAGGGTTGTTTCCTATTTTGACCAAAATTTTTAGTAGAAATAATCATTTGCATTATAATAATGTAGTAAATTCATTTTTAAGAGTAATCAATTTTAGTTCTGCATATTTTTTTGGGATCTTAATTGTTTCCTCAGAAATAATAATAAGATATATTTTAGGCTATGAAGAAATTATATATTTTACAATCATTAAATATGCATTTTTAGCCTATATACTAA
>PBWW01000057.1 GCA_002728275.1 Candidatus Heimdallarchaeota archaeon | reverse complement strand
GTGCTCCAAAGGGAGACTCCCCTAATCCAAAATTGACTATATCTGCCCCTTCTTTTAATAGTTTTTTCACTTTAATATTTATGTTTAAAGTAGCAGAAGTCCCCATTTCTTTTACGGGGTCCCTTAATTCTTTATTTGTTTTATTTGATTGCATAATTCAATCACCTATGCATCATCAGGATTTTCTCCTAAATATGCAGCTAATACTTTTTCATTCTTCTGAATTTTGTCAGGTTCACCATGGGCAATTACCTTTCCATCCGCCAATACATAAATTACATCCGAAAAACTCATTACAACATCCATGTTGTGCTCTATTAGAAATACGTCAATCCCTCTTTCCTCTTTAAGTTCAATAATTCGATCAAATATCTTATTTGCTAAGGTTGGATTTACTCCTGCAACTGGCTCGTCCAAAAGAAGTAGAGATGGTTGAGCCATTAATAATCTTCCAATTGCTAATAATTTTTGTTGGCCTCCTGATAGTTCCTCAGCAAGNTGATTAATCACATGATTAATCTCTAAAAATTCTAANATTATTTTCGCTCTTCTCACAAATTTGGCTTCTTGTATCTTCCATAATGGCCTAGCTAACAATCCCCAAAACATACTTTCACCAATTTGGTTTTGAGGAGAAATCAACATATTTTCCAAAACGGTCATCTTTGGAAAATTCCTAGTGTGTTGAAATGTTCTGACCATACCTTTTTTTGCAATTGACTCAGGTGGTAAGTTTTCAATATTTTCTTCTCTAAACAAAATTTTGGTATCATCTTTATCTGACTCCAAAAAACCAGTTATTACATTATAAAATGTTGATTTTCCACTTCCATTAGGCCCTATTAACGCAGTTAATTTACCTTTTTCAACCATAACTGTTGCACCATCAACTGCTTTAACACCTCCAAAATATTTGTATACATTCTTTGCATCTAACTCATAAATCTTACCTTTTTCAGTCATAATCTNAATCCTCCATTTTAATTTTCCCTACATCTACATTTACTAATTTGCTTAAAATTTTCAATGATAGTTTATTACCACTGACAACCCCATCATCTAATAAATATAATAAGTCTTGATATTCTTCATTATTGTCTCTTTTTTCAGGGAATATTCCTTCAGGAGCATAAATTAAAAATACAATCAACGTCACCCCAACTATAATTAATGCCAAATTAAATGGGTTTACTAACCTTCCAAATCCTAATATATCTTCATTAGTAAAAAATGGATAATATATTTTCACATCACTCAATCTTCTAGTTCCCTGTATCAATATTTGTATTAAAATCGAACCAAATATCACTCCTTTGTTATTCCCTGTCCCTCCAACTATTACCATAATATATAATTGGAATGTCAATAGCGGTAAAAATGCTTGCGGACTAATATTACTTAAAATCATAGCATAAAAAGCAGCAACAAATCCTGTCAATACATTTGATAAAATTAAACCTCTTAGTCTCAAACCAAAAAGACTTTTCCCAATAGATAAAGCACTAGTGTCATCCTCCCTTATAGCTCTTAAAGCTCTACCAAAAGGAGAATGATATATCAATTCCATAATATAATATACAACATACATAACCCCTCCTGTTAATAACATAAAATACCAGTTTGTATTATTAATACTGGTATCTCCAGGATTCAGAATATCTCCTGTTGAGATGCTTATAACACCAAATATAATATATAATGTAACGCTACCATAAACAAGATAATCACTTTTATCGGAACTAAAGTTTATTAAAAATTTTAAAGTATACCATAAAATTAACTGAACAATAATAAACACATCAAATGAAATCGAAGCAAATTCTTGATATACTAATTTATAGTTGAAATATATTAACAATAAACCAACCCAGACTTGTATATTCATTGATTTTTGTATCGCCATTTTTCTAGCTTTTATCATATCAAAATTATTCTCAAATTTATTTTTGTTATAAACATACAATGAAACTCCTAATATGGTAAAAAATATTATAACAATAAAATCTAAAAAGAATAAATTAGTACCTGACATAGTCACATCTGGAGAAAATTCTTCAAATACAAAATTAGTCACAGGAAATCCCGAGAAACCCCCCAAGCTTTCCTCATTATTTGCTACCAGTCTCAATATTTCTCCAGCAACAATAGTAACTATTGCAAAATAATCCTCCCTTAATTTTAGTGTTGGTAAACTTAAAATGACACCNGAAAATCCAGTCACTAACATTGCAACTATTAATCCAGTCAGAATTTCTCCAATNCCAAATATATTCAATCCTGCAACATTAGACATAGCGTAACTATATGCTCCAATCATCACAAAAGCAACTTTCCCAAAATTTGGTAAACCTAAATATCCTACTTCTAAATTTAATGTAAGTGCCATGGCAGCAAAAAGAAATACAAAAGCAAATGTATCCAAGAAGTATCTTGTTCCACTACCCATAAATAAAACCGGGTAAAGAAATATCCATAAAACAGGCACGGAAAAACTAATTGCTAGAATTAAACTTCTATATTTATCAACGAATCTCAACTCGACATTCATATCTCTCTCTAATAAAATTTTTTCATCCATTTTTATCACCTATAATTTAGATCTTGGATCTATTAATCCAAATATTCCCCTNGGTCTAAAAATCAAAACAACAATGATTATAGCGAAAGCAACTACCAATTTCCAATCACCAGAAGTTGACCAAAAAACCATTTTATCTAATATTTCATTTTGTTTTTCAATTCTTCCTAATTCACTATTTAAAATCACTGCCACTGTCATTGTAAATGAAATAATGAATCCTGATATCACAGTACCTTCAAATGAATCAAAACCACCTAAAATTACAACTGCAAATATTAATAACAATTGGATAAAACCACTACCAGGTTGAATTTGAGAAGCCTCAAAAAAATAAATTCCAGCCATACCAGTCACTCCTGCAGCAATAAACCAAGTCCAATAAATTACTCTCTTTGTATTAATTCCTGTTATCTGTGCTAAATCATCATCATCAGCAGTAGCTCTCATTGAAACACCTAAAGTAGTTTTTGTAAAAACATATTGTAACATATATAACGTGAAAAAGCAAACTATAATCGCCCAAGTCTCATCTCTTGAAATTCTAAAAATTACACCTACATTAAAAAAATAAAATTTTGTTGACTCAGCAAATGGCATTGATATAAAATTAAAAATCCATCCTATGACCGGTATTTGACCAAACTCATGTAAACTCTCACCTATTTGATCAAACATTTCAGGATATTTTGGAGCTGAGGTTCTTGGTACTGACCCATAAATTTCTTGAACAGTTTGTCTTATTATTAATCCTAAACCTATCGATCCAACCATGAGAGATAAAGGAGTTGCCTCCCTCTTTGTTAGTGGTCCAAATATTAATATTTCTGTTAAAACACCAATTAGTCCAGTAATTATAAAGGCTAATAATAACTCAATAAAAAACAATTCAAATATTGAAAACATGTTATACATAAACATAAAATTTCTTTTCAGATATTTTGTTGTTGCAATTCCTAAAGCTACCGATACATAAATCCCAANGATCAAAAACTCAGATTGAGCAAAATTTGAAAACTTTCTAACTCTGGTAGTTAATGTCAAACCTACACTTGCCATAATTAAATTAGCTGCAACCACAATCGCAAATACCGTCTGTTGTAGAAAATTTATTCTAGTGATTAATGTTAATGTTAATAATACTAAATATATCATAAATAACCAAAATAATACTCTCAATGCAAATTTTTTATAATCTTTCTCCTCATAATATTCAATTAATGGGGATATTAAATTACTAATAAATTTTTTAAATCTCTCTCTTTTAAAAAATTCCNAAAATAATAAAATCAAACCTAAAATAGATATATTGAAGAAAAATGCAGCTAACGTAAACCTCAAATCAGTAGGCAAAAACCACAATGCTAATGAGATGCCCCCTAAAACTAAACCAATAATTGATAATTTAATTGGTGAATATTTTATATCATGGAAATTTATTTTTCTTAAATTATCTATTAAACTACCTATCATATTTTCACCTCTTACCCAAATATAATTCCCCTATTCTTTCATTTCCAATTAAATCTTTTGCAGCCCCTTCATAAGCTACCTGACCGGAAACTAAAACATACCCTCTATCACTTATTTTCAACGCTCTTGTAGCTCTTTGTTCAACCAAAAAAATACTAATACCTAATTTTTTTAATTCTATTATTTTAGAAAAAATTTCATCTGCCAATACGGGAGCTAATGCAGCAGTAGGTTCATCCAATAGTAATATGTCTGGATTAGCCATCAAAGCTCTACCCAATGCAAGCATCTGTCTTTCACCACCCGATAATAAGGCAGCCTTTTGTTCATATCTTTCATTTAATCTTGGAAATAAATTATAGACTCTATCCAAATCATCCATTAAAATATTTTCATCAATATTCTTACGAGGTAATGCACCAAGTTTCAAATTCTCTAAAACAGTAAGTGTGGGAAACACATTATTAATTTGTGGTACATAATTAATCGGAATATTATTAGTAACAACCTCATATGGTTTCATTCCAGAAATATTTATTTTTTCATTAATTATCACATCACCAGACCATGTTGGCACCAATCCCATTATTGTTTTTATTAAAGTTGATTTTCCACTACCATTTGGACCAATTATGGTAACTAATTCTCCCTTTTTTAATTCAACCGAGATATCAAATATAATTTGTAATTTTCCATATCCCGAATTTATATTATTTACTTCAACAACCTTTGACAATAACGTCGACTCCAAAATTAATATGAGTGTTTCGAAATTCGTTTTTATATACGAAAATCAAATAATTTTAAATCACAAATATGTGTGATGAAAATTTAATAAACTCAAAATTCCATCCAATACATCTATTAAATAAATTACTATTCTCTATAACATAAATATTCATAATCTCACATATTAGGCGCCATTATGTCTATGTGGTCATTGAAAAACTTAAATAATGATATATCAATATTTCTACGTCAGTTTTTATAGTTTAACCGAATATCGTTATATTTTTTCGATATTCGAAAAGCTTCTGACAGAAGATGAAATAATATGAAACAAACAAGAAAAACTATGATGTTTTCATTAGGCTTCATTGCCACCTTGATGATCTCATTTGCTGGAATGGGTATGCAAAATGCAGTAGCTGTTCAAGTAGATCAAGATAATACAATCACATTAGGTGGTCTCTTTCCGTTAACTGGTACTTTAGCCGGTGGTGGAGTAGAACGTGATGCCGCTGCAAGAATGGCTGTAAAAGCAATAAATGCAGATGATACATTATTAGCAGGAAAAACATTAGAATTACTAGTAAGAGATACTGGTACTGATCCAGCAACAGGTGTTCAAGTTGCAGGAGATGTGATATCATTAGGAGCAGTAGGATTAATCGGTGCTGCAAGTTCAGGAGTTTCCTCAGCAATCGCTCAAGGACCCGCCAAGACTTCAAAAGTACCACAAATATCCTATTCGTCAACTAGTCCATCTTTATCTGATAAAACAGAACATCCTTATTTCTTAAGAGTTGTTCCTCCAGACAGTGTACAAGGAGTTGCATTAGCAAACATTGTCAATGAATTTGGATGGGATAATGTTGCTACCTTAGCATCCTCTGATGACTATGGTCTTGGAGGTATAGGTGTCTTTGAAACAACAGCAGCTGAATTAGGAATAACTGTAGCTACTGCTCAAAGATTCGCACAAGGTGCAACCGATGTAAAAACTCAGTTGCAAGCAATTGCTGACTCTGGTGCCAAAGTAATCGTACTAAATGTAATCGTGGGTGATGCACAAACTGTATTTGCTCAAGCAGCAGATGTAGGATTAACAGCAGCAGAAGGTTATGTATGGGTAGGTACCGATGGTCCAACACAAGGTGCAGTTTTCGAATCAGATGCTGCAATAAAAGCCAATATGCAAGGTATGATTGGTACAGCTCCTAACCGAGGTTCAGGCGCAGCTTTTGACGCTTTCTTAGACCTTTGGGAAACATGTTATGGTGAAGATAATTCAACATATGCAGGTTGTGGAGATCGAACTCCTAACACATATGCAACTTTTGCCTATGATGCAGTTTATACTTTTGCTAAAGCAATTGACGCAATGATCACTGCTGGTACAGATTATACTGATGGAGATTTACTATTAGCTAAACTCTATGAAACAGATTTCACTGGTGCAACCGGTCCAATAGGTTTCAATGCAGACGGTGATCGTGAAGGAGTTTATGACATATTAAACCTTCAAGGTGATACCTTTGTTACCGTTGGTTCTTGGGATAAAACAAATGGAAGACAATTAACCGGAACAATTTATTGGGATGGTACTGCTGCTACAGCTGTTCCAGCTGATAGTGCCGGTCTACCAGGTTTTGGTGCATTCTTAGCAATTCTATCATTGATGGTTGCAGTACCAATTGTAAGCAGAAGAAGATAACTCAAATATAAAATAATCAAAATACATTAAAATTTTTTAATTTAAACAATCAATAATTATCTATTATACTTGAAAATAGTAATTTTATTTTATCAATATTTTTGTTAAATACTTCTTCCACTTCTTCATGACTAACTTTCTCTTGCAATCCTGCAACAAAATTTGTTACTACCGCTATTGTTGCATAAGGTAATTCGATTTCTTTAGCTAAAAACGCCTCAGGCGCGGAAGTCATCCCTGCTAAATCTCCACCAAGTATTTTTGCCATCTTCATCTCTGCAGGCGTTTCATACCTTGGTCCATTATAGACAGTCATACATCCACCATCAATCACTTTTAATTTTAAATTTTTAGAAGCTTCTAAAATTTTTTTTCTTAATTCAATATCATAAGGATTAGTCACATCGGTGTGTATTACACCTTTTAGGATCTCTCCTTTTTTACTCGTCACACTAAAATCAGATCCATCAAAAAAAGTATTTTTTCTACCCGAAGTAAAATCTAAAATCTGGTCCGGAATTATTAAACTCCCCGGTATCATATTATCTCTCATTGAACCAACTGCATTGGTTGTTATCACACATTCCGCACCTAATTTGAATGCCGCATATATGTTTCCTCTGTAATTAATAGAAGATGGCGCAATACTGTGTTTTTTNCCATGTCTTGGTATGAAAATAACATCTTTATCCATAACTTTACCAAAATCAAATTGCACCTCACCAAATGGGGTATCTATTTTTCTTTCCTCGCTATTCTCAATAAAATCATAAAAACCAGATCCTCCAATTATCGCAATCATAGTCAATCTATCAATTTAACTTATAATATATTTGAGTTTAATCGCTTTAAATTTGGTCAACTATCACTAAATATAATACTATAATCTCTATTAAACGATTATGAAATTTAATTTTAGTAATAAAAATATAAATGAAATTAATGATGAAGCTATTGTCTTAGGAGTATTCAAAGATGATATTTCATCAAAACAAGATTTAATTGAAAATGTAGATCTTAGTTCAATTCTTAATTTAGGAGATTTCAGTGGAAAGAAAAAACAATTAATGTTATTATATAATGTTGAAGGCATGGAAACTAAAAGATTATTATTAGTTGGTTTAGGCAAGAAAGAAAATTTTAAATCATCAATTGCAAGATCTGTTTCTGCAATAGCAGCTAAAAATCTAAGGTCAAAAGGTATCAGCTCCTTCTCAATTCTACAAATGGGTGAATTTTCTCGAGAAACAGCAGAAGGTGTAATATTAGGATTATATACTTTTGATGAACTTAAAAAAGCATCCACTGATAACAACGAAATAAAAAATGTAACATTCATTGGGGGTGGTGATTTTAATACCGGAATCGTAATCGCAGAAGCTCAAGTTATTGCTCGAAGATTAACTGAACTTCCCGCAAATATCGCAACTCCAACATATGTTTCTGAAGAAATTCAAAAAATTTTCAAACCAATGGATAACACTGATATTAAAATTCATGAAGAAAAATGGGCTTTAGATAGAAAAATGAATTCATTTCTATCTGTTGCTGCAGGTTCTGACCAACCTGCTAAATTTGCAGAAATCAAATATTATGGAACTGATAAATCTGAAAAACCAATAATTTTAGCAGGAAAAGGTATTACATTTGATACAGGTGGTATCTCACTTAAAGGTGGAGCAGGTATGGGATTGATGCGTGGTGACATGGGTGGCGCAGCTGCAGTAATCGGGATTCTATATGCAGTTTCTAAATTAAAATTGAATATCAATGTAATTGGTTTGACTCCATTAACTGAAAATATGCCATCCGGAAAAGCAACCAAACCTTCTGATGTAGTTTTCGCATCTAATGGCAAATCTATTGAAATTGATAATACTGACGCAGAGGGTAGGTTAATTTTAGCAGATGCTTTAGTCTATGCGGATGAATTTAAACCACACACAGTAATTGACATCGCAACTCTAACAGGTGCAATGGGCGTTGCATTAGGAGAACATTATACTGGCTCTTTTGTTCGATCTGATGAATTATGGCAAGAATTAGAACATGCAGGTATTCAGTCAGACGAAAAATTATGGCGAATGCCTCTTGACAAAAAGTATAAAAAGCAACTTAAATCCACTTTAGCAGACCTAAAAAATGTTGGTGGTAGACCTGCAGGATCTGTTACTGCTGCAATGTTTCTTTCTGAATTCACTGAAACAAAAAGATGGGCCCATTTAGATATTGCAGGTACTGCCTGGGTAACCTCAGCTGGGGATATTACCATTAAAGGAATGACTGGTGTCCCTGTTAGAGCATTAACTCAGTTTATTATTAATTCTTGTTGATTTAATACATTCTATTTTGATTGAATATAACCTATATACCTAATTTTCCACTAATTCATTGGGAAAAGAATTATAATCACCATTACTCAAATCAAATAGAGTAGAATAGTTCAATGATGGGTGCATATCTTTTCATAAATTTAGACTTAAGTCAAAACTATGAAAATCTACTCACAGATGTAAAAAAATTAAATGGAGTCAAATTCGCAAATCGATTATATGGAACCTATGATTTAGTTATTTATATGGAAGTAAAAAATTCTGAGGAATTAAAACGTGTGACTTTGGAGTCTGTAAGAACTCTAAAATTTGTAAAATCAACTGTTACCTTTATCTCAATGGAATCTTATGAAAAATAAATTAACTTTCAGCCAAAAACTGCCCTATTCTTTTGATACCTTCTTCTAATTGATCATAATCCTTAGTAAAACATATCCTGACAAAACCCTCTCCATCAGGCCCAAATGCTCTTCCTGGTGTCAATGCTACTCCTTTATTTTCTAATAAACTTTGAGCCCACGATGTAGAATCATTTGATGGAATTTTTAACCAAACATATATTCCTCCTTTCGGAGTTAAATACTCGATATCATAATTATCTAATAGTTTAATCACATTATTTCTCAAAGGAACGACATCATTTTTTATGAAATCTCTCATCTCATCTATAACATTTAATGCCTCAATTGCTCCATGCTGAGCAAAATTAGTTCCACATGATGCAGTCAACTGCATTACTTTATTGATTTCTTTAATTATTTTTTTATCACCAATTACATAACCCAATCTAAAACCTGTCATTGAATATGTCTTAGAAAATCCATTTACAACAACTCCTATTTCCTTCCAATTTTCAATATTAAAAAGAGAATAATGCTTATTTTCATCATAAATATACTCATGATATATTTCATCACTAATCAATAATATATCATTTTTTCTACAAATTTCAGCCAGACTTTTCATATTCTCCTCAGATATCATTGCTCCTGTTGGATTACAAGGAGAGTTCACAATCATCGCTTTTGTATTGGTATCAATTAGATTATCTAATTCATTAATATCATAATTAAAATCCATATCTGCCTTTAAAAATCGAGCTTCAGCACCTAATGATATTACGATATCTTTGTATGATACCCAACTAGGATTTAATATAATTACATTATCTCCTGAATTAGTAACTGACCAAACCGCACCAAAAATAGCTAACTTAGCACCTGATGTAATTACGATCTCGTTTATATAATTACATTTCAAATTATCATTTTTTTCATGGTATTTAGCAATCGACTCTCTTAATTCTTCAATCCCTTTAGAAACGGTATATCCTGTTTCATTATTTGTTAGAGCATTTTTTGTAGCCTCAATAATTTTAGTTAAAGGTCCATAATTAGGTTGACCAATTTCCAAATGAATGATATCTTTCCCTTCACTTTCCATTTCTTTAGCTATCGAAAATATCTGAGCTGTAGCAGAACCAGTAATTTTACTTAAATTTGTAGAAATATCCATTATATCATTTTATTCTCAAATTCCATATAAAATAAGCATAACCAATGAAGACTAATTAATTATTTATCCAGTTCTTTTAATTACATGATATCCGAATTGAGTTTTTACAGGTTCTATAGTATATTCTCCTTTATTCAGTTTGAATGCTGCACTTTCAAAAGGTTTAACCATTTGTCCTCTGCCAAATTCACCCAAATTTCCACCTCTTTTTGCGGATGGTCCAATAGAAAATTTTTGTGCTAAGTTAGCAAAATCTTCACCACTCTTTAACATCTCAATGACCTCTAAAGCTTGGTTGTGTTTCTCAACTAAAATATGACTAGCTTTTATTTTATTTGCCATAGTTATTCACACAATTTTATTATTTTTGAATTCTATTCAATTCCTTCCACATTTTTACTGCAGAAGTTACAGCACTAGTTGCAAATTTATCAATTCTTGCTTTTGATCCCATCATTGATACTCCAGGTCCGGATATACCCAAACCTATTGGTTTATTGAATTCTAAACTTAAATCAGTAATTTTCCTTGCTACTTGATTAGCTATTAATTTATCATGATCAGTTTCACCTTTAACAATTGTACCAAGAGTTACTACTGCATCAATATCTTCTCTTTGTAAAAGAGTTTTTAATATAATTGGCATGTCATATGCACCTGGCGCATATGCTTTTTCTACAATTTCACACCCCAAAAACTCTGCATGTTCAGCAGCTCTCATTTCCATTAAATAGGTATGATCATAATTCACTTGACTAGTTAATAATGCTATTTTTGGACTTTCTTTTTTATTCGTCATTTTATCACCATTTTATTGAGCCTGCATCAGGATATCCTTGTCTCACCCCAGTACCTGCTTTATCTTCTAGTTTTTTTGGGTCAACTAAAAGATTTACCGCATTTCTAGCATGTGACTCTGCACGCCTACTCATTACATTAGACAATCGATCTTTATCAATACTTCCATCTAGACTAGATCCTATTCCTTCATCCTCATGAACAAACACCTCTAAAATGTGTTTACCAAATTCTACTTGAACCATCATTAATCCATCTGATGCTGTTTTTGCACTCACTTTATCATATTCAACTGGACCTGGCATTCCTAACGCAAGAATTAAGTCACATTTTTTTTCAATAAATAATTTTTTACATCCAACCGGTAAATCTTTTATTCCAGGCACAGTGTAACGAAAGTATTTGATGACTCCCGTGTACTCCTCAAACACATTAATCACATCTTTTGCCATATCATATCTTGCAAACATAGTATCTACAATTCCTATTATAAAACCCATCTACAAATCATACCTCCTTATCATCAATAAAATCATTCCAAAATTTAATTATTTCCTCACCACTAACAAAAGGAATGTTATTTTTTTCCGCATATTTTTTTGCATCTGATACACTTAATGCCTGTCCACTATCACTATCCATCATTTCACACATTGTTACTGATGGTCCAAAATCAGTCATCTCACATAATGCTAATCCCAATTCAGTATGCCCTTTTCTATTTTTTAATAATCCAATTCTCCCTCTCAATAATGGAACATGACCTGGAATTCTAAATTTAGAAGTAAATAAATCTTGGACATTTTTATCATCCTTAAAAATTTCAGCTATATTACCTAACTCATTTATTGTCATCGCTCTATCAACATCTGTTATACCTGTAAATGACTCTTTATGATTTATCGCAATAGAAAAGCTTGATCTAGCACCATAAGGTAAACCATGCCCTAACATTTTAAGTAAATTTTCATCATTTAACTTTTCATAAATATCAGTCATATAAGGCAATCCAACATTTTCACATAACTCATCACTCATAGCAGTACAGATCAAACCACCTGCATCATTACGCATCAATGCTACATGTCTCTCCTTAACCATTATTGAAGGAATGACCATATCGACCTCACCTTCTCTATCATCTGAATCATATAACAATATAAAATTTCCATCATTCCATGATTTTCTTAAATTGTCTAATAAATTCATTAAAACACTCTCTTAGTAATATGCGTTTCCTATACTAATAATCATTAGTTTTACCCCAATAACTTTGATCTACTATGCTTCCTCTGAAGGTGCATTCATAAATTCCTTATTAAATATAAATAATCCATCCATAAATGTTTTTGGTGATTGTCTTCTTTTACCTCTTTGTCTTGTTAATTCTTGAATATTTGCTGCTGTTTGTCCAACTGCCTCTTTATCAATTCCTTCAACAATAACATCGTCTCCATCAACTTTTACTTTAACACCATCAACCACTTGAGCGAATTTTGGTTTTCTCCCACCATATAAATTTTCAATTTTTACTTTATTTCCCTCAGGATTTACTCTTATTGGAAAATGAGAAAATACAATTTTAAGATAATATCTATATCCATATTTTACTCCAGAGATTGCATTTGCTATATGTGCTCTAACTGTACCAATTAATGCTTTTTCATTTCTTCGAGGAAATTGAGTACTTAATTTTATAACATTATCCACATTCTGTATATGAATTCTGGTATGCTTGAAATCTCTTGCAATTTTCCCTAATGGGCCCTTTATTTCAACACTTGCATTATTCGTAACCTCTACTGTTATGTCTTCAGGTACTTCAATATCATATTCTAATTTTGCATATCTAACCATAAATTACACCTCAATATACATAAGCGAGCAATCGCCCACCGATTCCTTTTTCATTCGCTTCAATTTGGCTCATTACTCCTTCAGGAGTAGTAAGGACCAATATTCCAAAATTTACCGCAGGTAAAAATTTTTGTTCATATTCTATTAATTCACCATGTTTCACAGGAAATCTAGGTCTAATCCCAGCACATTTGTTTATTCTTCCAAGTAATTGTACTTTGAATTTTCCACCTCTACCATCTTCAATTTTTTCAACCTCTCCTATATATTGAGATTTCTGAAGAGTCGCCAATACATCATGTATCACATTAGATGTAGGTGATATTATCACTTCTTTTCTTCTTCTATTTTCATAAGCTCTAATTTTTGTTAAAGCATCAACTAGCGGATCCATTTGCATAATAATTATCCTCCTCTTGCTCCTGTCTTTTTGAAACCTAAACTTTCTCCGATTTCTCTAAAACATCTTCTGCAGATCATTAAATCTGCTCTTCTAATAATTCCACGATGAGTTCCACACCTTCTGCATGTTCTATTTCCTTTACCTGCAGACGGTCTAAACTTCTTCTCTTGTGTTTTCATAATAAATCACTATCCCTTACCTTAATAACAATCTGCATGTAGTATCTACATCAAATTAGTGCAGGAATAATTTAACATTAATTGAATATAATAAAGACTTTCACTTAGTGACAATTGTTTTTTCAAATATCTTGCTTTCCCCTCATTATTCAATTCAAATATCCAGATCCAATTATTGATGGCTTTCGGTTTAAATCAAGAACTGTAATTCTAATATTTGGGTGTAAAGGCATCATTTTTTCGGTTTCAACTATTATTACTTCCCCTAACTCGACTATTTTACCAGGACTATCAAATAAGCCACAAATTAAATGTATTTTATTTCCAACCTCTATACTCTGTTCAAACTTTGATAATTTTAATTTTACCTTTAAGATATTATTCTCATAAACTAATTCTTGATTAATGGTTGATATCACTGTACCTCTTTCTAAATATTTAGGCAATATTCCTTTAATCGCCAAACCAACATGAGTTCCAGCACTTGCTTCATTTACATCTTGATCATTTACTTGTATTGATCTTACTATACCTTCTTGTTTATTTGGTAATGATTTAATTTTATCGCCTTTTTTTACATGCCCAGTCATTATTGTTCCCAAAATCACAGAACCAACTCCTTGAACTGGGAAAGAATGATCCACTTCAATAGCTAAATAATCTTCAGTTCTTCTCTCTATTTTCATAGCTAATTTTTTTATCATCTCTCTAACATTGTTTGAGGACAATCCATCATGAACAACAAAATTCCCCCAGTTTTTAATTTCTAATTTTGAAAATATTTTATTTACTTGATCAAAATAGGTATCCATCCCTTTTGTATTCTCTCCTACAATTAAAATTAAACCAGGTAATCCCATACAATCAGCTAATATTGCCGCTTCTCCTATATTTTGATTTACACCAGATATTGGTATGCCTAATATTAATATGTCACTCATATGTGCAGAAATTATTAATGATAATGGCTTCTTGGGGTATCCCTCAGGAACAATCGTGGTTTGAGTAATATCTTTAGAACTTACACTATATAGTGATATGTCTGATGTAGTCCCCTTTTTTCCCCATTGAGAAGCTAAATACTCTCTTGTCTCCAAATCATCCATTAAAATTCCAACTTGAAAATCCATTTTATACTAATCATAGTATTATTAATTCTATATAAAATAATGATTACTTTTTGAAACGGATAAATCTTATAATTTGATTTCATACAACGTGATCATACACAGAGAAAATTATTCTATTTCTAAATAATTTTCTTTTATCTACAAAAGCACTATCAATTCTCTTTTATTTATCCATATTTCACAGTAAAATATAAGAGCGAATTTTATATGGCATCTAGATTTTTAAAACTCTTTAAGTACCCATCTCGAGTGGTTTTAGAAGTCAAAAAACCCGAAAAAAAACCCTCTTTTAACTCAAAAGTAGGATGGACTTTCGCAGCTTTAGTATTATATTTAATTATGTTGAAAACACCAGTCTACGGTTATAATGTTGATGGTCAAGGAGATCCATTCGCAGCTTTAAGAATTATTTTAGCATCACAAAGGGGAACTTTAGCAGAATTAGGTATCGGTCCTATTGTTACCGCTGGTATGATTCTTCAATTATTAGTCGGTTCAAAAATTATATCTGTAAACTTTCAAGATCCTGAAGAAAGAGCATTATATACTGCAACACAGAAAGTATTAGCCATTCTAATGACCTTTTTTGAGGCAATAGCATATATCGCCGGAGGTGCATATGGTGAAGCAGTAAAGGAAGATTTTGGAGCACAAGTTCTTATAGTAATTCAGTTAACAATCGCAGGACTGTGTATTATGTTATTGGATGAAGTAGTCCAAAAAGGATGGGGGTTAGGATCTGGAATTTCATTGTTTATCGCCACATCTGTATCCTTTCAAGTTTTTGATGGAATGTTTTCTATAGATTTAGTCGAAGGACCAGGTGTCGATCCAGAAGGAGA
>PBWW01000056.1 GCA_002728275.1 Candidatus Heimdallarchaeota archaeon | reverse complement strand
ATTCAAGTATTTTGACAACGCAATTATTGGCAATTTTTTTCTTAAAAATAGCAATTAACGTGACGGATATTAACAATGTATCTAGAAGAAAGCTTCTTTTTTTTATGTAAAACAAGCCTAACCTGCTTTTCCAAGGTCTTATTAATTGGTTATATTTCAAATCTGGATCTTCAAACTTTGAAAGAATTTCGCCTTCGTCAGAAAAAATTATTGATGAAAAATCAGTTATTCCCGGTTTCACTGAAAGAAGTTTTTTTTCTACCTCGGTATAAATTTTTACATCATTCCAAACATTTGGTCTGGGGCCAACAAGAGACATCTTGCCCATAAGAACATGCCAAAGTTGCGGAAGCTCATCAATTNTAAATTTTCTTATTAATTTTCCTATAGAGGTAATTCTATTATCTGAGGCTGAGGTAGAGTCCACGCCGGATGCATCAGCATTAATGATCATAGATCTCAATTTATAGAAGTTAAATTCCATTCCATCTTTTCCTATTCGTTTAGCAACATAAATTGGATTAGATTTATCATCTAACCAAATTAGAAAAGAAAAAATAAGCAAGATTGGGCTTATAAAAATTAAGAGAAAAATTGCAAGCAAAATATCTGTCAATCTTTTTATCATGACTCAATCAATTTTAAAGCTTCGCTAAAAATTGTCTCTGAATCGAGTTTGTAAAATTTTCTTAAAAATTCTTGACTACCTACTACCGATGAAAAAGTATCCTCAAGAGCGATTATTTTTAAATCACAATCTATATTATTTTGAGCAATTACTTCTGAGACAGCTGAACCCAGTCCTCCTATTTTATTGTGTTCTTCTACAGTAATTATTTTTTTCTTTTTAGTTGCACATTCTTTTATTAAAGACTCGTCTAAAGGTTTTATTGTATGCATTGAAATAACTTGTGCATTAACTCCTTTTTTCTTGAGCAAATCTGCTGCTTTAAGGCAGTCCACAATAATTCCTCCGGTTGCAATTATTGAAATATCATCACCATTCTTCATTTCAATAGCCTTACCTAGCTTGAAATGAGTATTTNTNTTAGGAGGAGATTGTANTCCTCCCTTTTCTATTCTTAAATAACNTACCCTTTTTGACTTTGAAAGTGCATCAGTTGCATGATAGGTTTCCCATGCGGTACAAGGGGAGACCACTTCTATATTAGGTATTGATCTCATGATTGAAATATCCTCAGTAGCATGGTGCGACATACCAAGGGCTCCATAAGTAAAACCACCTCCAGAAGCAACGATTGTTAAATTCACCTCATGATAAGCTGCATCATTTCTTATTTGTTCTAAACATCTCAAAGTAGCAAAATTTGCTATAGAGTATGTAAAAACCTTTCTTCCCTCCAAAGCAAGTCCTGTAGCGATTCCAGTCATATTTTGCTCTGCAACACCAACATTAAGATACTGATTGGGATAATTTTTTGAAAACTCATCAAATACGCCAAATCCTAAGTCTGCAGTAATAAAATATATTGACTCATCCTCCTTTGCCAACTCGTTAAGTTTTTTTACAAAAGCATCTCTCAACTATGATTCCTCTTCCAATTCTTTTTTTGCTTCGAGATATTCTTTCCCCTGGGGACTTCTATAATGCCAAAGATTGTTATCTTCCATAAATGAAACTCCCTTGCCCTTAACTGTATGGCATATTATGCAATTTGGTTTATTTTTTGATGATTTGAGATTAAAAGACTCTTTTAATTTTTTATGATCATGTCCATCTACCTCTTGAACATTCCAGCCAAAAGCCTCCCATTTGTCTTTAAAAGGTTCCAGATTTAGAGTTTGTTCTGGAGAGTAAATACTTTGTAATTTGTTGTAATCTATAATTGTAATTAAGTTATCTAAATTATGGTGAGCAGAAAATAAAATTGCTTCCCAGTTTGAGCCCTCATCACATTCTCCATCGCTCATCAGGCAAAAAATTTTATGCTTTTGTTTATTTAACTTAGCAGATAAAGCTAAACCNCATGAAACAGATAAGCCGTGTCCCAATGAACCCGTAGAAAATTCTACGCCTGGTACTCCTTTGTGAGATACATGCCCAGAAAATTTTGAACCATCTGAATAGTGTTTTTTTAACTCAGATACTGGAAAAAAATCTTTTTCCGCTAGTGCAGCATAGACTCCAGCTCCAGAATGTCCTTTACTCAAAATAAAACGATCTCTTTCTTCAAGATTGGGGTTTTTTGGATTAAAGAATAATATATCTTCATAAAGAACAGCCAAAATGTCTGCTAANGAGAATATTGAGCCGATATGAGAACTTCCTCCCAAGTGCGTCATTTCTAATGCATGCAATCTAATTTTTTTTGCTAATTCTTTGCTATTTGGCATTTAATTATTGACGTAAAAATCTTTAATTTTGTCAATTATATATTTCACATCATCTTCACTAATGAATAAATTTAAGGGAAGCATTAAAATTTCCGAAAAAATTTGATCAGTGATTGGTAAATTCTTTTCCATGCCAATACCTTTAAATTGATGAATTGCTTTGCCTCCCCATTGAANTAATGTGCCTATACCATTCTTTAATAAAAATTCTCTAAGTTCATTTCTATTCTTTACTTGGATTTCATAATTTTGAAAAACGTCAAAATGATCNCCATTATTTGGTGGTTCAGGTAAATNGATTTCCTCAATTTCATTTAAACCCTCATCATAAAGCTTTGCAAAATATCTTCGTTTTAAAATTACTTCATCGTATGTTGAAAAAAAATAATTAAGAAANGCTGCCTGAATATTATCNAGTCGAGAATTAAACCCCCAAGAGATTACTTCTCCTGAAGTAGGATTTCTTCCATGATCTCTTAAAAGTAATATTTGTTCGTAGACGTCTGAATCATTAGTAAGAATAGCTCCACCATCTCCAAGACAACCTAATATTTTGGCAGGATACAAACTTATAGCTGAAGCTATACCAAATGTTCCTGCATACTTATTTTTAAACTTAGAACCCAAAGCCTGTGCAGCATCCTCATATATTGAAAGATTATTTTTGGTTGCAAAATTTATTATTTCGTCCATATCGCAAGTTCTTCCATTGAGTTGAGTCGGCATAATGGCAACCGTTTTATCTGTTAATGCTTCTTCTGCAGAATTGATATCAATCATTAAATTTTTACCACACTCAACGGGAACCGGTATTCCGCCAGCATAATGAATAGCTGAAGCAGTGGCAATCATGGTGTGAGAACTTATCAAAACCTCTCCTNCATTTGTTAGTCCTCCTGCCATTAACCCAATTTGCAAACCATCAGTAGCATTTGCTACACCAATNGCATGTTTTGCTCCTGTATAGTTTGCTAAATTTGCTTCAAATTCTTCTAAATCTTTTTGCATTATGAATGCNCCTCGTTTACCAACATCTTTAAAAATATTTGTTAGATCATTTTCATAAGAATTAAAAAGTTGAGGGTAATCGAAAAAAGGAATTTTTTTGANCATGGCAGATTATATATTTATTGATGGTGTGGATGAATTAAATTTTTTTTGAAAATCTACTGCTGGTTTATCATTTAAAAATCTTTCAATAGATTTTTCGAACTGTTTACCCACTNCTTCCGGATGATGATCTCTCAATAATTTCTTCTTCCCATTAAGTATAAAATTATCTCTTAAAGATTTGTTTCTAAGTATTTGTAATATGGCTTTATCAAGAGCAGATTCACTTTTCATATCTATAACTAAGCCGTTTTCATTATTTATAATTGCAGTTTCAACGCCGGCATATTTTCCTCCTATTGAAGGAAGCTCATAAAGCATAGCCTCAGAGAATACCGAAGGACATCCTTCAGTGTCTCCATTTTTAAGTTCATGATTCGCTAAAACGAATAGCTCTGATGTCTCATAAATTAGTTTTAGTTTTTCATCATCAACTTCGGTCTGAAGCAAAATAAAGTCTGATGCATTATTTTCATGAATTATTTTAGTAAGACTTTCTCTTTTGGGACCTTGTCCAACTATTGTAAGAGTTAGATTCTCTATTTTTTCTCTTAACCTTAAAACTGACATAATAAGTAGATGGAATCCTTTTCTTTCAATTAATCTTCCTACACTTAATATAGAATTTTTTTTCTTTGAAATATTTAATTTTTCAGAAAATTTTTTTAATGACAAGCAAGATGCAACTACATCGATTTTATTATTTTCAATTCCAAAATTATTGGTAAGGAGATTTTTACAAAAATGGCAAACAACTATGAATCCTGTTGCCCTTTTATAGAAAAATTTTATTAAATTTTTTTTTAGGATATTTTTAAAAGTTTTGCTTTTGAGGGGTACATTTAATTCTTCACCATAAGCAATGCATATAACTTTGATTTTAAGTAACTTTCCAAGAAATATTAAAATAGAGTTACCAATCACTCCTGAATTTGCAATTATTGCTTTNTAAGGAGTTCTGAAAACCATAAATGGAATCAAAAAAAAGATGTAAAAGTACATTTTCAAAAGTTTGAATCTTGTAGGATTTGAAGAGTCCACNATGAAGCTTGATCTTAATATTTTGTCAGGAATCTCTATTACTTCATCTTTTTTGTTTTTTGTTAGGCTTGTGATGATATCAAAAGAGTCTTTAGAATTATTTACAAGAGTGCTTATATATACAAGAGAACCGCCAATAAGAGGTGGGGGGAAATCTGGGCTAACCAACAAGCACTTTTTTGTCATATTTTGTAAAAATTAAAAAATTTTTTTATTACCGCTCGTATTTATAGACCTTTTCAAAAAAAACGCAAATTAGCATAGAATACATTATGAAAAAAGCTTTGATNACCGGAATAACAGGTCAAGACGGNGCTTATCTTGCAGAATTTCTCTTAAAAAAAGGCTACGAAGTTCATGGTTTAAGAAGGAGATCTTCTAGTTTTAATACTTCTAGAATTGACCATCTCTATTCAGATCCTTTAGCTCCAAATACATCTTTATTTCTTCATCATGGAGATATGACAGACTCCTCAAGCTTAATAAGAATTCTTCAACAGGTTAAGCCTGATGAAATTTATAATCTGGCTGCACAAAGTCATGTGCATGTTTCCTTTGAAGAACCTGAATATACTGCAAATGCTGATGCCATAGGAACTTTAAGATTACTTGAGGGAATGAGAATACTCTCATTGAAAGAGACAAAATTTTATCAAGCATCAACATCTGAGCTTTTTGGAAAAGTATTAGAAAGCCCCCAAAATGAACTTACTCCTTTTAATCCGCAATCTCCTTATGCCATTTCTAAACTATATTCTTATTGGACAGTAAAAAACTATAGAGACTCTTATGGTTTTTTTACATCAAATGGAATACTTTTCAATCATGAATCACCAGTAAGAGGTGAAACTTTTGTGACTAGAAAAATAACTAGAGCCCTTTGCAGAATAAAAATAGGCACTCAAAAAAAGTTGTACATTGGAAATCTAGACTCAAAGAGAGATTGGGGACATGCTAAAGATTTTGTTTATGCTCAGTGGTTGATTTTGCAACATGATNAGCCTGATGATTTTGTAATTTCTACAGGACAACAGTATTCTGTAAGAGATTTTATAAACCAAGCTTCAGAATNTATTGGCTTAAAAATAGAATGGTCTGGAGAAGGACTTAACGAAGTTGCAATTAATTCTGAAAATGGGGATGAAATTGTTTGTGTTCATGAAAAATACTATAGGCCTTCGGAAGTTGACAGCCTACTTGGAGACTCCACCAAAGCACAAAAAACTCTCTCATGGAAACCAAAAATTAGTTTTAATGACTTAGTAGAAGAGATGATGGAATATGATATGAATATAGCCAAAATAGAAAAAGAAAATAAAAAAGATTTCTCTTTCTTNAAAGATGACGAAATATGAAACCTTCTTGCCGTCTTATAATTGGCGCTACTGGGTTAATTGGGAGAGGTTTGTCTAAGTCTTTTGTTGATGAAAATACTTTTTTTATCTCTAGGAATAATAAAAAAAATAAAATAAATAAAAATCATTTTTTCTTAGACATTAATAACAAAACAGAGGTAACTTTATTTTTTAAGAAACTCAATGCTAGATATAAAAAAGTGATTGTTTTCTTTCTAGCTGGAGAAAGCTCTGTCGAAGACTCTATTAGGAAGCCTGAAATTTCATTTATAAAATCCCTNCAAGGCTTTAGCAACGTTATTTCCAATGTCANTCGAGAATCAAAGTTAATCATTTGTTCTTCNGGCTCTCTTTATGACTCAAGAAAAAAAACTTATTTTAAAGAAACAGACTCTTTATTCCCTCCATCACCCTATTCTGCTTCTAAATATGCTATAGAAGGTTTAGCACTTTCATATTTCGAATCTTTTGGAATTGACGTAAGGATAGCCAGAATTTTCAGTGTTTATGGAGAAGACATGAACAGATTTTTTATATATGACTTAATAAAAAAAATTAAANATAATCCCGCTGAAGTAATACTAAATGGAAGTGGAAATCAATTTAGAGACTACCTTCATGTAGATGATATTGTCAAAGGGTTAAAAATAATAAATTCAAAAGGAAAACCAGGAGAAATATATAACTTGTGTAGTGGAAAGAAAACTGAACTTAAATCTTTAGCAAATGATATAAAAGAAATATTGAAACTAGAAAAGACTATAATCTCATGGGATAAAAATAGCTATAAAGGAATAAGAGATAGTTGGTATGGAGATAATTCCAAAATAAAAAAAATTGGCTTTATCAGTCAAGATTCCAAAAAAAGCTTAAAAAAAACCGTTGAACACATTTTTTTAAAGATCTAAGCTTTTTTTAAAATTATTAACATAGTGAAAAAATATCTTCTTAAGAAAGGAATTTTTTTTAAAAGATAATCCAAGCCAAAAAAAAACTTATTTAAAAAAGATACTTTAAATTTACTCTCAATCAAATAAGAAATTGTCGTAGTAAAGCCAAAATAATCTTCATCTAAAATTTTAAAATATTTTTTTGTATTTTTGATGATTTCTTTAGAATGAAGTTTATTTAAAGAAGATGAAAATTTNTGAGAAATATTTTTAGTATTTTTAACTCGATTTAGGTCAAAAAAATAATTNCCCGAAACGCTTTCAATTATTATTAATTCGCCTTGATCTTTAAGTAATTTTGAAAGTTTGCTAAAAGTTTCATTTATATCAAGATATAAAAGACTTTGAACGCAAATGATATAATCAAATTTTTGCTGAAAAGAAATACTTTCNTCTGCATCTTGAACTAAAAACTGACATTTGTCTTCTACGTTAAAAAATTTTGATCTTTCTTTTGCGCTCTCTATTGAGCTAGATGAAAAATCTATGCCAGTGACTTGGGCTCCTAATTTTGCAGGATAAATTGAATGAATACCTGTACCACAACAATAATCTAAAAAATTAGTATCCTTTAGATTTTTTGAGTTTAAATATTTTTCCATATAAATATATGGTTCCTGCCAGCTTTTAAGAAAAGACAAAGACCCATAACCTTGAAAAGCTTTATTACCCTGCTTATTGAAATGGTTAACTAAGATTTCTTTAAATTCGTCTTTCTTTTGCACTTCAAAAATAAGAATTAGCCTTTAAGACTAAATTTACAATTTTTTAAATCCGCTACGGTATTGATTTCAGATAAATGTTTTTTATTAGTTTCTAATAAATGATAATCNATTTTTCCTAAATTCATCCTTATCAANCCAAAATAATTTTCTTGCCTTTGCACGTCATTTTTTAAGGCTTGAAAAAAATTTATATTTGCATGTAAGGCATCTAAGCTTATTTTTGCTAAACCAAATGCCTTAAATTTTGCATGCTTAGACTTTCTAAGGGACATATTTACTATTCTTCCTTCGACCTCAATAATATTTTCCATAGAGTCTTGAAGAGTTATATCCTTTCTAGCTGAAATTACATTTTTCTTAGGTAATTTAATTAGGTTATTTAGAACTTCCTTAGAAAATAATATATCGCAATTTATATGAATATATGACGATGAAATNTTACGCAATACTTTCATGGCAGAGTATGCGCTATTTGTTTCGTAGTATTTTTTATTTTCTACAAAATTAAATTTTAATTTTGGGAAAGTCTTATTTAAAAATTTATAAAGTATTTTTGATTTATAGCCAGTAACAATTGTTATCTTTTCTATATCTTGGGATATTAGGGTTTCAATTTGATGTTTTATGATTTCGGTTCCTTTAAAAGGAACCATAGCCTTTGGCACTTTGTTTGTATAAGGCCTTAATCTTGATCCTAAGCCTGCTGCTAATATTACTGCTTCCATATCCATTAAGCTTCAGGGTTTATTTTATAGGAAATTCTAATTATCATAAAAATAATGAAAAAATATTTNACTATCAACGATACTAAAATTATTTTTAAGAAAGAATTTGTAAAAAAAACATACATTTTAAAAACAATTCCAAAAAAAGAAATCGAAAAGGTTTCAAAATTGATTTATAGCTATTATCTGGAGCTGAATAAAGCTGGAGTATCAATGCCAAAATTAATATCTAGAAAAGGTCTTACTTTCAAATATGAGTTTTGTGGTGAAAGCTTAATTGAGATTTTAAAAGGTAAACAACTATCTAGATCTTTCATGGANAACGTTGTCAGACAGATAGAAATAATTCTTAAAAATTGTAAAAAAAATAANTTAGGATTAGATCCTCATATAAAAAATTTTACTTTATCAAAAGAAAAAGTATATTACGTGGATACCTTTCCTCCGGTTTCCAAAAAATATATTGATCTTTTAACTAAATATAATCCCAACCTTGACAAAGAAATAAGATCTCATCTTAGAACATGGAATCCTGAAAAATTGAGATATCATTTTCTTGCAGATGTTAAGAAAACAAAGGANTTAAATAAGGATTTCTATAAAGTTGCTAAAGAGAACTTTATTAAAAATAGGTCTATAAGAAATTTTAACCTTCAAAAGGTGAATGAAATTATCAATATTGAAGAGTCAAATATTGCACTAAAAGACTTTACACTTTCTTAAAATATACTGTATCCGCCATCAACATTTAGCACTACACCGGTTATCCATTTTGCTTTAGAAGAGAGTAAGAAGCTTGCAGCAGAGGCTATATCCTCAGGAGTGCCTAATTTTCCCAAAGGGTGTCTATCTAATAAATCTTTTTTTTCCTTTTTAGATAAATTATTTAGGTAGCCTTTTACAAGATTGGTTGGAATGTATCCAGGACAAATACAATTCACTCTTATACTCTTTGAAGCATGGTCACGAGCTAAAGACTTTGTAAAGCCAATCATTCCAGCCTTGCTAGATGAGTAAGCTACTCTTCTTTGCATTCCAAACGCAGCCACTGATGAAATATTTACAATAGATCCCTGGCTATTTTTTTTCATGGATTTAATTGCTTCCTTACTACATAAAAAAGCTCCTTTAAGATTTGTATTTATAGTATCTTCCCAGTCAGCCAAAGAAGTACTGAGAATATTGTTTCTTGAAGGATTAATTCCAGCATTATTAACTAGCCCATAGATGTGATTAGTTTTTTTATTAATAAAATTAAAAGCTTCTTTAACTTCACTTTCATCTGATANATCACATTGAATNCCTANNAATTTTTTATTTGAAATATATTNTTTATTAAGAGAATTTATTTTTTTTTCGTTTTTTGANAGAACGAATACCCTTCCCCTTTCTGCTANGATTTCTTCAGTTATTTTTTTNCCTATCCCAGATGAGCCGCCCGTAACAACTATGGTTTTATTATTAAACATTTTTTATTAATTGTTTCCAGTGGTTTGTTACAAGAAAATCTTTATCTTTATACAATTCAGTTAAAAATGAGCTTACATATTTTGCATCTAAGAATAAAAATTTTTTATTCTTCGTTTTTGCAATTTTTCCAATATCCGTTAGCAGCACAAACCCTATTTGATCTCCATCGGATTTTTTATCTTTTTTCATTAAATTAACTACTCTCTCAACATTCGAGGATTTATCAATATTAATATTAAGGTTTAAATCTCTCATGATCTTTATTAATTGGGAATATAACTTTTTAGATATATATCTTTTTTTTAGACTTAATTTTAATGAGCAAACAATTCCTACTGAGATTGCATCTCCATGAGCAACTAAATTTTTTGACTCGGACTCAAAAGCGTGTCCAAAGGTATGTCCTAAATTACTAACTAATGGATCAATTTTTCTAAGTTTTATTCTTACTTTTATTGTCTCAATTAATATTTTTAATAAAAGNGGGTCATTTTCTAAGGAATCTCTNGCATATTGCTCTAAATATCTTATGAGTTTTTTTGATCCTAGTAATCCGTATTTAAAAATCTCGGAAAGTCCTTGTCGATGAGAATATTTGTCTGCTGTTTTTAAAATATGTATGTTGTTATATACATACAAAGGCATAAATAAACTTCCAACTAAATTCTTTGTTTGCTTTCCATTAATACATGTTTTTCCAGCAGAGCTTGCGTCCGCTTGACCCATCAAAGTAGTTGGAATCATGACTAGTTTTACTCCTCTCATATAAATAGATGAAACAAATGCGCTTAAATCCAATATAGTCCCTCCGCCAATAGAAACTATAAGGTCATTTTTTGAACAATTGCTTTCTTCTAAAAAATATAAAAGCTTTTCTACTTCTCTTAAACTTTTTATATTTTCTATTCCTTTAAGCGGGATTAAATGTAATTCGCTTTTTGATTTTTTTATTATTTCTGAAATTTCCTTCACCCAAGAATTTTTGAGGGCTTGGTCAAAAATAATGAATATCTTTTTAAATTTTTTAAATTCTATATCAGATAAGCCAGATAGATTTTTAGAATCATCAAAAAGAAAGTTTACTTTCTGATTCTCAATAACATTTGCGGAAAATTTTTTCATAAAAAATTATGGGATTTTTTTAAATAACCTAATAAATCCACTACTCTTGAGCTATAGCCCCATTCATTGTCATACCAAACCATAATTTTTACTGTATCTTCTTTTNCTTTNAGAAACCTATAGTCAACNACTCCAGAAAAAGTNCTTCNTATAAAATCACTGGATACCAATGCATCTTTATTTATGGAAAGAATATCCGGATTTTTTGCTGAATACGCAGTTAAAGTATCCTTAATTATATTAATATCTAGTTCCTCCTCTAGTTGAATAGTAAGGTCCGCAGACGAAACTATATTGGTGGGTATTCTATAGGAATATGCTAAAAATTTATCTTGTAGCTCAGGCAAAACCTTATATGTTGCTGAAACTGCTGAGGTATTTTTTGGAATTAAAGTCATTGTGCTAGATCTTCCAAGAGCATAATTATCAATAATTTCTCCAGGTACAGCATAAGATTTTGAAGGTCCATCTAACAAATTTTGGTACCCCAACCAGGGATGCAAAGTTGTCACAAAACCTTTTTTAATAGTGAATGTGTCATTCAATAATTTCAAAATAGGAGAAATTGCTGTGGCATCGCAAATGCTGCTAGCAACTAAAAAATCTTGAGAAATATCTATTTTTTCATGATTCACACCATATATAACCGTTTTATCTACTAAGGAAGGATCAGGGGAATTTGTAAATATAATATTCTTTAAACTTCCTTTTAGATTGATCGAGTCTTTTATATTTTGCTCAATCCCAGAAGAGTCAATTAATATATCAACGCCTATTTCTGACCATGGAACTTCATCTATTTTTGGATTTGAAAATACCTTTACTTTCNCNAAGTTGTTAACTAANAAATCATTTTCTACTTTAAATTTATCCTCNAATTTGCCATAGGTNGAATCATAGTTTGCTAAATAAGCAATATTATTTATATCAGGATTAATATCGTTAATNGCTACTAACGAAAAATTATTATNGGTAGAAATTATTCTATGAAGGACTCTGCCTATTCTNCCAAAACCATTTATNCCNATTTTCATTTTTCTAGATAATCTAACTTAGCGATTTTATCCCATGTTAAGTTATCTTTTAAAAAATTCTTNGCGTTTTTACCTTTANTNANTAANTCAGACTTTTGAATATCATCTAAAAAATGAAAAAACNTTTCTATCTCTTTTTGNTCAGTTTCAACTACCCAACCTGAATTGGAGTCAGAAATAATCTCTTTCATATTNGTGTGAGGAGAAACCATGCAAGGTATTCCAATAGACATGGCNTCNAGAACTACGTTTGGCATNCCTTCCGATCTTGAAGGAAGNGCAAGTAAATCAAATCNTGCTAATTCATGCCACTTTTCTTCACCATAAATTGAATTTTTAATNAAAAACTTATTTGGATTAGCCATTTCNTTTTTCATTTTNTTNAAAAATANTTCNCTATCAATTTCCTTTGATCTATGTTCNCCAATAAANCAAAGATTTACTTTTAACTTTTTTGAATTCTCTTGATANGCTTTATAAGCNCTCAATAAACAGTCCAATCCTTTGATAGTTACATCAAATCTTCCNAGAAACCCTACTGTNATTATTTTCGTNTTGTTTTTTTTTAAAAAGACTTTGTTAAGTCTTCGTATTCTATTTTCATCCAGATTACATCCATTTCCTATAATTATTATTTTCTTTTTTTTAAATATCTTTCTGATTTGATTCTTTTCTTCAACATTTAATGCTGAAAAGGAATAAATAAAAAGAGCATAGATCCTAAAAAAAAATAAAAAAAACTGCTTTTTTATTTTGCTTCTTGATAAAGCTACTTCTGAAAAAGATCCTCTTGGAGAAATAAATATCTTAACCCCCAAAATAATGTAAAAAAGTGAAAAAAATAATTGCCTTAGGTTATATATATCATGAATGTGAATTAGATCTGGTTTACCAAATACTTTAAGAGTTTTTATAAAAAGGAAAAAAGAAGATAAAACATCATGTAATTCTTCCCAATATATATTTTCTGAAACTACTTTTTCCGACTTAAAAGAAGAAATTATGCCCACTTTTTTTCCATTTCTCATTTGAGCTTCTGCGAGACTTGTAACACTGTTTGAAATCCCCTCTGGGGAAAAGTATCCAGTCATATCAAACTGCGATTTTTTTTGAAACTTTATTGGGGCAATATGTAATATTTTCATTTTTAGAAAGACTTTAAAAATTTTCTTTTTGCCATACATACAAAATCATTAAAAACCATAATCTTGCTTTATTCTTAATAATAGATTTATCTTTGAGAAGAATTTTTTTTAGCTTATCTAATTTGAATAATTGAGAAATTATGGAATCTTGATCTTCAAAAATTTTCATCAAAAATTTTTTGCTTTCGCTTGAAGTTATCCACTTTTCTAAAGGGGGAGTAAAACCTTGTTTGGAAGTTCTCCCTATTTTTTGAAGTCCATACTTCCCCAGTAATTCTTTAAGCCTTTTTTTATTTGAGAAAAAACTAAATAAATGATTGGGGTTTACTGGAAATAGACCTTCAACAAAATTTTTATCTAAAAAAGGAGATCTAACTTCAAGAGAATTTTTCATTGAAGTTCTGTCAACTTTGACTAGAAAATCAAAAGACAATCTCTTTAAATCATAATTTAAGTATCTTTCTAGAGAATCTCCTCCAGAGTTATTAAAAGACATTAACTCCTTTAATTCAGTTTTCTCTCCTCCTATCAATTTATATCCTTCAGAAGTCATATATTTCTTTCTGTAATATAAATTCCATCCACCTTTATAAGTTGCCATGCTTAAAATTCCATCATTGCCAAATAGAATTAATAGAAAGTAACTTAAAATTCTAAAAAAATAATATTTTGAGTCTAACAATCGGTAGCAAATGGAAAGAAACTTTAAATTTTTAAAATTGAAAGATGGAATAAAGCTTTTTAAATAAAATAATCTAGAGTCCTTATAGCCAGCAAACATTTCATCTGCTCCATCTCCAGAAATAACCACTTTATTAAATTTACTAACTTTTTTGTAAATCTCATGACTAGGAATTGCAGAATAATCGCCAAATGGTTCATCAAAAATACTCAACATTAAGGGAACAATTTCTTCAAAATTAGGCAGTTTCATTTCGTGATTTGTATGAACAGAATTGATTTTTTTTGAAACAAACTCCGCATGATCCTTGAAGGGATCATCAGCGCCATATCCTAGGAAGTGACTTTCAAGTCTTTTTTCTTTATTTAAATCTGATGCCATCGTTGTA
>PBWW01000055.1 GCA_002728275.1 Candidatus Heimdallarchaeota archaeon | reverse complement strand
GATGAATTTCATTACACTAGAAATGAAGCGGCTGAAGCCTTGGGTAAATTGAAGGATAAAAAAGCGATTCCATATTTAATTAAATTCATGCAAAATGATGAATGGGATTTTGCTAGAGCAAGTGGGGCATTAGCATTGGCTGATTTAAATGCAAAAGATAGTTTACCTGAGATTTTAAATTGTATAGAAAATGAAGAAAATGAATTTACGAGAAGAGATATGTTAAGAGCAGTTCACAAATTTAGAGATAAATCATCGTTAAAGTTATTGTTTAATTTAATAACTAATGACGAGAGTTGGGAAGTTAGGAAAAAATGTGCTGAAATTCTGGGATGGTTAGCAACACCGAAGACTTTAGAGATATTAGTTTCAGTGTTAAAAGGGGACAATCATATGCTGGTGAAACAAGAAGCAGAGAAAGCATTAAAATTAATTGCTAGAGATTTTAGAATGAAATATACTACTGCTGAAGCACTATTAGCAAGGAAAAATGAATTGGCTGATTAATGCTCTGTAATTAAATTTAATGCTTCTTTTACAATAGCTTTTGTATAATTAAAAGTCTGTTGGATTGATAATCTGTCAGTATTAATTACTGCATCATATACATTTAAATCATTTACATTGATCTTATAAAGTTCCTTGAACCTTTGGTTTTCTACCTCTTCTCGAATAATTGTTTCATTTTTAGCTTCTTCTAATGAAATTTGTTGTCTTTTTGATATTCGCTCATATCTGATTTCTGGAGAGGCGGTGATACATATTTTTAGAACTGAATTTTTTGGGGTAAAATATGCAGCTAATTGCGCATCTACTACAGTATTAGATTGCTTGCTTAGTTCTGCAGTTCTATTATCTATTTCTTTATCTATTTCTGAATGAGTAAGAGCATAATTAGTAAATTCTTCAATAGTATAATTTTTTTCTTTTGCTAATTTTCTGAATACCTCACCAGCAGAGAGGTAGGTCATATTGAATTCATTTGCTATTTTTTTTGCGATCGAAGATTTACCTGATCCATGTGGACCACCGATTGCGACAACTGCTAATTTCATTGTAAACCTATCTTATCTTGATGCATTAATTAATTTTCTTCTTAAACATGGAGAACAGAGTTGTCCGCCATATGGTCTATTTGGACTTCTTTGTGATTTAGATGATTTTCTCACTTCAACGGTAGTACCTCTAATTACTCCAGGTAATGGATTATCACAATTTGCACAGTGCGCATAATTTGGTTTATCGGATACTTTTCTGTATTTATACTTAGAACCAGGAGTCTTAACTAATTTTCTTTTACCTGATCTAAGACTTTTGTTTACCATATTATTACAAAAGGATTTGAGTAATTAAAGATTTAAGATTGGTTACAAATAATTTATTATTGTTTGAATAACTATCGCATACTTCTTGGTTGACCTGGAGTTTGCATACCGGTAATATTTATACCAAAAAGACGTTGTATTAGAGTTGATACTACGATTGCGCACATAAAGTACCAAAAACTAAATCCTGCGATTGATAAATTTTCATCCAAGGCATATGGCGAAAACCAGTCACCAATTAATGGTAGTGAATGTGCCTTAAAAGGGAGTATCACTAGGCCACCTTCCCTTACATTATCTCCGGTACCACAGATTAACGGTTCTCCATTTTTTAATCCATCTTCACAATATTTATTCATTGCAAAATTTTCTGCATGTTGAAATGCAGTTCTTAAAGTTGTGAAGAAGAAAATAAATGGACCCATCGTAATAAAACTTGGAAGCATTCGTTTTATCATTGTATCTTTTTGTAATTGAAGGAAACGATCTTCATTACGTTTTACTTTTATCCAGAGTTTTTTATCTGCAGTTTCCATAGCTTTCTTTTTTAAATCTTGATGCTTTTTCATTTCCTCTGACTTTTTTGCTAATTCGTCCATATCTAACAATGTTCTATTTAGTAAACCTGTGATTGATGATAATATAAGAGAGACGAATAATAGAAATATACCTGAGAAAGGTGGAACCGTAACTCCGATACTTACTAACCATTGTTCAATGGCATTTGTTAATGGATCAAGAAAATCAAACCATCCCATATGTTAATAATAAAATACTTTTTCTAAAAATCTTTGGTTGTATCAGCCACTTGTTGTAATAAGTTGCGCAAATATATTTGAGTCATTGTATTTTCCACCTATATATTTTATTTTTTGAAATTGATAATTAGAATTTTTTACAAATTCATATAGTTCCTTGAATGTATAATAATGATAAAATCGATAAGCAATGATTTGTTTATTTGAGTCAAACCAAGGTCGATTATGATTAATTAATGGATTTAAGTTTTGTTTTTTCTTCATCGCATCAAATATTTTATTTCTATAATCATATCGATACCTTCTCCAAACACTGAGAATTAGTGAGGAGGGGCATGTAGATATACGTTCCATTTCTTGAAATGAAGCGGATACAATTTCTTTATTTTCAATGTGATGTAAAACTGCGATACATAACAGATTATCACTACTATTTTTTCTGAATGGAGTTTTGGGAAGAGCACCTGCAACCTTTTGACTATTTTTGGGTCCGATAAAACCTAATAATAAATCAAAACATAATTCAAGAGCTATGGAAAAATTACTATCATCATTGATTAAGTTCCGCCCATTTGCAGCACCTAAATCAATAGTTATTTGATTGATCTTAGGTACTATTAGAGATTTGAAACTTTTATAATCTTCCCAAGGTTGACTTTTTTTGTTCAAATAATCTTTGGCGATTAGCTTATATGAATCTCGCAACTTTAATGACACTATATCCGACATTAACATTAAAGTCAAAAAAATATTTTGTTATTTGTTAGTAAAAAATAAAAATGCAGCTTAAAATGATATTCTCAATAAGTTGATATTTGATAAAATTATTATAAATATAATGTATTATGAAGACTTATTATCAGATGGAAGTAAGTTAAATTCGTCTAAAGAAATAAAGTCTTATCATGATAATTTGAAGAAAAATGTAAAAGAAGCATTAAATATTGCGTATGAAGCTAGAAGAAAGGGTTATGACCCAAAAAAAGAAGTAGAAATAATCATAGCCCAAGATGTAGCAAGTCGAACAGAGGGGCTAGTTGGGCCAATAGGAGTAGCAAGTAGATTAAGAGAAATGAAGGAAAATAAATATTCTAAAGATAAAATTGTTTTGGAAATTACTAAAGAAATTTGTAATAGAAAATTTATGGGTGATGATCTATTAACAGATGAAGACATAGCAGAACAAGCATTGAGAACGGCTCTAGCTTATCAAACAGAAGGAATAACAGCTGCGCCAATTGAAGGAATTAGTAAAGTCAAAATAAAAACAAATACAGATGGATCACAATTTTTAGCAGTATATTATGCTGGCCCGATTAGATCAGCGGGAGGAACTGCTCAAGGAGTTTCGTTACTCATTGCAGATGTGATCAGAGAAGAGCTCAATTTGAACAAATATATAGCATCTGAAAAAGAGGTTGAGAGAATGTTGGAGGAAGTAAGATTATATGATAAAATCATGCATTTACAATTACCTACTTCAGATGAAGAAATAAGGTTTGCATGGAAAAATATGCCAATAATGATTGATGGAGATCCTACTGAGAAAGCTGAAGTCGGTGGATATAGAAATATAGTTAATATAAGTACCAATAGAGTCAGGGGAGGTGCATGTTTAGTATTGAATGATGGACTTGTTGGAAGATCTAAAAAACTTAGCAAGAAGGTAAAAGATTTTAAATTAGAGGGCTGGAGCTGGTTAGATGAAATTGCTAATAAAAAGCATAAAAAGCGATTAAAGAAAAGTAATGAGCCAAAAGAAAACCGATTAGAAGCTATGCCAGATGAAGCTTTTGCATCAGATGCGTTGATGGGGAGACCAACATTCTCAGATGCTACCGCACATGGAGGATTTCGTTTAAGATATGGACATGCTAGAAATACCGGAATTGCGGCAGTAGGTGTCCACCCTGGATCTATGGCAGTTGTAAATGATTTCTTAGCTCCTGGGACACATATTAGAACTGAGAGACCTGGAAAAGGAGGAATTGTAACACCTGTAGATACAATTAGGGGGCCTATAGTTAAATTAAGAAATGGTAATGTTATTGAGATAAATGATTATGATCAGGGTGTAAAATTAAGAGATCAGGTAGATGAGGTATTATTTTTAGGAGATATATTGATTGGTTTTGGTGAATTTATACAAAATAATTATAACTTAGTGCCGGTTGGTTATAATGAAGAGTGGTGGGCTAAAGAAATGATAGCAGAGGGATGGAGGAGTGATAATAATGATATACAAACATTTCAATCTCTGGTTGAGATTGTACCATCAGAGCAAGAAGCGATAAAGTTATCAAAAAAATATAATGTTGCACTTCATCCTAAATATATACCTGCATGGAAATATTTGACTATTGATGAAATAAGATTATTAAAAGAGGAAATATGGAAAAGCAAACTTGTTAATAGTAAGATAAAGCATATTTTAGAAAAAGCATTTATTCTGCATACAGTAAAAGATGAAAGTTTATCTATAAAATATTTAGAGTCATTAAAAAAACAATTACCAAAAGAAGGAATTGTTGATAAAGCACCAAGTTCATTTCATATGGTTAAAAAAATTTCTGAGATAAAAATAGAAGATATAATGGGAACAACGGTAGGTGCTAGAATGGGTAGACCTGAAAAATCTAAGGCGAGAGATATGAAAAAATCAATTCATGGTTTATTTCCTTTGGGTTATCAGAAAGGGAAAAAAAGGGATTTGAGTGATGCTCTATCAAAGGGGATAATTGAAGTTTATGCAGGATCTAGAGAATGCCCAAGATGTAAAATTAAACAATGGGAAACGTTTTGTAAGAAATGTGGTAATGATACGTTATTAATTGGTAAATGTAATAAATGTAAAGAAGCCGTCGTGGAACCACCATGTGATAATTGTGGATCTGCATATATTAATTATAAAAGAAAATATGTTATTGATTTATTTGATCTAACTAATGATGTTAGGAAAAAAATAGGTCAATTAAATGAAAAAAGAGTAAAATTAAAGGATCAAGTGGAAAATACGAAGGGAATTGTTGAAATAATAGAAAAAGGAATATTAAGGGCTGAAAATGATTTGAGAGTATTTAGAGATGGTACGATAAGATATGATGCTACAGACGCTCCATTAACTCATTTTTATCCCAATGAAATTGGAACAGATTGGAAAAAACTTAAAGAATTAGGTTATGATAAAGATGTCGATGGACAATTATTGAAAAGTGATCATCAATTACTTGAATTGAAACCTCAAGATATAATAATTAATCATTCTGCAATAAATCATTTCAAGAATGTGGGTAAGTTTGTTGATAGAGAATTAGAAGAAATTTATGGTAAAAAAGCATTTTATAATATAAAAGGAAAACAAGATATTGTAGGACAATTAATAATTGGATTGGCTCCTCATACTAGTGCTGGTGTAATAGGAAGAATAATTGGATTTAATGAGGCTTCAGTATGTTGGGCACATCCCTATTGGCATGCCTCAAAAAGAAGAAATTGTGATGGGGATGAAGATGGTATAATATTATTAATGGATGCATTTTTAAATTTTTCAAAAGAGTATCTGCCTAATACAAGAGGATCCAAAATGGATACTCCTTTGGTATTAGTAGTTACTTTGAATCCATATGAAGTGGATGATGAAGTATTTAAATTGGATACTGTGGATAGCTATCCTCTCAAACTATATGAAAATTCAAAAAAAATGAGTATACCTATAGAATTAATGTCTGATATTGAATTAGTACAAGATAGACTTGGTAAAATTGAACAATTTCAAGGTTTTAGGTATTCTCACCATACTAGTAATATTTCAGATGGACCATTAACCACGAAGTATAAAGATACAGATCAAAATATTAGAGAGAAGCTAGACGAACAGTTGAAGTTAGGAGAGATTATAAAAGCTGTTGATGTTAAAAATTCTGCATTAAGAATATTAGAAAAACATTCTCTACCTGATTTAATGGGGAATTTGAGGGCCTTTGCATCACAAACAGTATGGTGTGGAGATTGTCAAGAGAAATATAGGAGAATACCACTTAGAGGAGAGTGTCGGAATACTAATTGTAATAAAGGAAAATTGAGACAAACAGTCTTTCCTAACTCTGTTTCGAAATATTTTGATATTTGTCAAATGTTGGTAAGTAACTATGAACTTGGGATTTATTATGAGAACCGTTTGGATAAAATAAAAATGGCATTAGATAGTCATTTTAAGCTTGATAATGACAAAGATGATTTTCAGTTAGATTTAACTGATTGGTTTTAACAAACCTATTCTATAATGAGTTTAGTAGTTTAGGAATAATTTCATTTAAATCGCCAACTAATCCATAATCTGCAATCTTAAATATTGGTGCATCTATATCTGTGTTTATTGCAACTATAATTTCTGCAGATGACATTCCTGCCAAATGTTGGATAGCACCAGATATTCCAACTGCGATATACAATTTTGGAGAGACAAATTTTCCTGTTTGACCAACTTGTTCATCATGTGGTCTCCAACCTGCATCTCCTACTGCACGAGAGGCACCTATTGCGGCACCTAATTTATCGGCCAATGGTTCAATTAAGGTTGCAAAGTTTTCTGGACTACCTGTACCACGTCCACCAGAGACAATTATATCGGCTTCATTAAGTTCTGGCCTATTAGATATTGAATTTAATACTTCTGCTAAATTTGGAAAGTTATTTTCAGATATAATTTCGGATTGTATTTCGATGATTTCAGGTTT